>DASYAO010000127.1:0-10450 GCA_036501285.1 Gaiellaceae bacterium | reverse complement strand
GGATCCCGGTCGGCGGCGCGATCGGCGCCGTGTTCGGGGCGGTCGGAGCGCGCCGCGTGAAGATGACCGCGATGCCGCAGATGGTGGCGCTGTTCAACGGCGTCGGCGGCGGCGCGGCGGCGCTCGTGTCGCTCGCGGAGTTCCACAACCTCTCCCCCGCGGCGGGCCACCTTCACGGCGACATCTCGGTCTCGATCGTCCTTTCGGCGCTGATCGGCTCGGTCTCGTTCGCAGGCTCGATGATCGCGTTCGCGAAGCTGCAGGAGCTGATCGGCGGCAGGCCGATCACCTATCCCGGCCAGCAATTCGTGAACCTGTTGCTCTTCGGCGCCATTGCCGCAGCCGGGGTTGCGATCGTCGCGCACTACGAGCACCAGTGGGTTCTCGTCGCGCTGATCTGCGGCGCGCTCGTGTTCGGCGTGCTGTTCGTGCTCCCGATCGGCGGCGCCGACATGCCGGTCGTGATCTCGCTACTGAACGCGTTTACCGGACTTGCTACTTCTGCGACGGGCTTCGAGCTGCACTCGGACCTCCTGATCGTGAGCGGGATGCTCGTCGGAGCATCGGGAACGTTGCTCACGATCATGATGGGCCGCGCGATGAACCGCTCGATCGGGAACGTGCTCTTCGGCGCGTTCGGCTCGGTGCAGGCGGGCGCGGGAACCGCCACGTCCTACGAGGGGACGGTGCGCTCCGTCACTGCCGACGACGTTGCGATCATGCTCTCCTATGCGCAAAAAGTGGTCGTCGTGCCCGGCTACGGGATGGCGGTCGCGCAGGCGCAGCATGCAGTCCGCGAGCTCGCGGACGAGCTCGAGAAGAAGGGCGTCGAGGTCGAGTACGCGATCCACCCCGTCGCCGGCCGCATGCCGGGCCACATGAACGTGCTGCTCGCCGAGGCAAACGTTCCGTATCCGGCGCTGAAGGAGATGGACGAGATCAACCCGGAGTTTCCGCAGACCGACGTCGCGCTCGTGATCGGCGCGAACGACGTCGTCAATCCGGCGGCGCGCAACGAGCCCGGTAGCCCGATCTACGGGATGCCGATCCTGAACGTCGACCAGTCGCATCAGGTCGTCGTGATGAAGCGATCGATGGCAACCGGTTTCGCCGGCATCGACAACCCGCTCTTCCTGGATCCAAAGACGGCGATGCTGTTCGGCGATGCCAAGGACTCGGTGTTGAAGCTCGTCGCCGGCGTCAAAGCCCTTTGAGCTCGATCGTCGTCCTCGCCGCGGACGACGTCTATGCCGCGGTCTCGCCTTCCGTGGCTGTCGACGCGGTGAGGGATGCGTTCGTCGCGCACTACCGCGGCGAATGGACGATGCCGGCGAAGGTCTACGTCACGAACTACCCGGCAGGGGACTTCCGCGCGATGCCTGCGCTCGGCGGCGGACATGCGCTGCTGAAGTGGGTGACGTCGTTTCCGGGCAACCCACAGCGCGGGCTGCCGACCGTGTCGGGGATCGTCCTCGTCTCGAACGCCGAGACCGGCGAGCACGAAGCATTGCTCGAAGGGAGCGCGGTCACCGCCTTGCGGACGGGCGCGGCGGCTGTGCTCGCGTGCGAGGTGTTCGGACGGTCGGATGCGCAGACCGCCTCGGTGATCGGCGCCGGCGTCAACGGGCGCGCTGCCGCGCGGACGTTCGTCGAGCGGGGCCGGCGTGTGTCGCTCTGGGATGTCGATGTCGCGCGGGCGGGCGCCGTTGCGTCGGAGCTCGGCTGCGAGGTTGCGGATTCGCGCGAGGAGGCGCTCGCCGCCGATCTCGTCGTCACCGTGACGCCGGGACACGAGGTGCTGCTCGGCGACGGCTCGCTGCGCGCGGGCCAGCACGTCAGCCTAATGGGCGCCGACGGACCGGGAAAAGCCGAGATCACGGCGACTGAGCTCGCGCGCACCCGGGCGTTTTGCGACGACTGGGATCAGGCAAGCCACGGCGGCGAGCTCGCGCACGCCGTCGCGGCGGGCCTGCTCGGCGAAGGCGACGTCGGCCGCATCGGCGCCGTGCTCGCCGAGGACGCGCCCGGCCGCACGAGCGACGACGAGATCACGTCCTTCGACTCGACCGGCCTCGCGATCCAGGATCTCGCGATCGCGATCACGGCGCTCGGCCGCGCACCGTCAGGCGCGGCTCGGATCGAGCTTTAGCCGCGCCGGATCGAAGAGCGCGAGCTCGGGCGGCGAATCACCCGCGACCGCGCGCGCGACGAGCTCGCCACAGGCGAGGCCGAGCACGTTCCCGTGGCCCGAGTAGCCGCCGGCGACCCAGACGTTCTCGCGGCCGGGCACACGCCCGACGAGCGGCAGCCGGTCGACCGTCTCGCCCCAGACGCCCGCCCAACGGTGCGTGATCTCGGGCAGCTCGCCGAGAAGCTCGACCACAAGCGCCTCCAGCTGACCCTGGACGACGTCGTTCGTCTCCTCGAGCGAGGACGCCTCGGTCTCGAAGCTGACGTCGCGCTTGCCGCCGATCACGAGCCGTCCGTCCGGCAGCTGCTGCCAGTAGTCGTAGCCGTCCCGGGCGTAGTGCGGACGCGCGTAGACGACGCGCTCGAGCGGCGCGGTTGCGAGCATCTGACCGCGGATCGGTCGGACGAGCTCGGCGAGCTCCGGCAGCACTGCAGCCGTCAACCCGTCGACGGCGACGACGACGATCGGCGCTTCGAGCTCGTCGAGCGCGGCGGTTTCGCCTTCGACGAGCTCCGCTCCGGCCGCGACCGCATGCTGCGCGAGCCGTCTGACCCAGCGCGCAGGCTGAAGCGCCCCGTCCCGTGGGTTCAGGAGCGCGCCGGCGTAGAGCCGGTCGAGCGGCGGCGGCAGCTGCGCGAGCCACTCGACCTGGAAGCCGTCGGCACGCAGGAGTTCGCGCTCGCGCGCGAGCGTCTCGAGCTCGGCTTCGCCTGCTGCGAGCCGCAGGCTGCCGATGCGCCGGAACGCATCGCCCGCGAGCAGCTCCAGCCGGTCGAGCGCGCGCTCGGTCAGCCGCCACAGCTCCGCCCATGCCGGTGCGTACGCCATTGCGCCGCCACGGAGGGCGAAGCCGCCGTTGCGTCCGCTGGCGCCGCCGGCGATCTCGCGCGCCTCGAGCAAGCGGACACGGAGCCCGCGCTCCGCGAGCGTGAGCGCGCACGAGCAGCCTGTGACGCCGCCACCGACGACCACGACGTCGACGTCCGCCCGGACGGACGCGGAGCGCGTGAGCGGTTCGCGCGGCTCAGTGAGCCAGTATGAAGTTGTCTTCACGTGCGGCGATCCTACGGTCCGCGCCTCACCTCCTGTAGTGGCCCGCGGCAGCGGTGACCATGCCCGCGAGCTCGAGCTCTGTGAGTGCCGCCGCCACTTCGGCGGGAGCAAGTCGTGTGGCCAGCGCGACCTCGTCGGCTGTTCGCGCGCCGCCGTCAATCGCGGCGAGCGCGAGACCGGCAACGCCCTCCGGCGGCTCGTCGTCAGGCCTTGGGGTCGGCTCGACGCCGAGCACTTCGAGCACATCCTCGGCGCATGTGACCGGCGTGGCTCCGAGCCGGAGCAGTCCATTCGTGCCGTCCGAAAGCGCAGAGGTGATCTCGCCCGGCACCGCGAGCACATCGCGCCCCTCCTCGAGCGCGAGGTCGGCGGTGATCAGCGCGCCGCTTCGCTCGCGCGCCTCGATGACGATCGTCGCCGCTGCGAGACCGGCGACAATCCGGTTGCGGGCCGGAAAGCGCCACGGCGCGGGCGCGACGCCCGGCGGGTACTCCGAAACGATGAGGCCCTCCCGTGAGATCTGCTGAGCGAGCGGCGCATGTGCGCCGGGGTAGTCGCGGTCGATGCCGCAGCCGAGCACAGCGACGGTGAAGCCCTCGGCGTCGAGAGCGCCGCGATGCGCCCAGCCGTCGACGCCGCGAGCGAGTCCGGAGACGACGACGATTCCCGCGCGCGCAAGCTCGCGCGCAAGCCCTCGCGCGACGTGTGCGCCGTAGTCGCTGCAAGCTCGTGCGCCGACGACGGCAACCGCGAGCTGCGCGAGCAGAGTCGGCTCTGCGTTGCCGCGGAGGAACAGACCCGGCGGGGGATCGTGGATTGCGTGGAGACGCGGCGGGAAAGCTGGATCGGAGCGACCGACAAAGCGAAGTCCTTTCTGGCGCAACTCGTCGAGATACGCCGCGCGGTCGAACTGCGACTCGAAGCTCGCAAACCTATGTGTCCGTGACTCGCGATCGGACGCGTGGACGTCGGTCGCGGCCGCGAACGCTGCGAGGGCGAGCTCGTTCACGCGAGCTGAAGCTCCGGCGGCGAGCGATACGAAAGCGCCTCCGCGACATGCTCTGGGCCGACGGCTTCGGCGGCGGCGAGCGCCGCGATCGTTCGCGAAACGCGGACGACACGCGCTCGCCCCCGACCCGAGAGCGGCAAGCGCTCGACCGCACGCGCGAGCAGATCAGCTGCGGCCGACTCGAGTTGCGAGTGCGACTGCGCGCGCCCGCGTGCGTCGGCAACTCGCCTCTGCACGAGGGACGACGACTCGCCGGGAAAAGCAGCGAGCTCGGTCGCGCGCGGTCGCGGCAGCACGAGCACGAGATCGACGCGATCGAGGAGCGCCCTCGAAAGCCGGCTGCGATAGCGATCGAGTTGCGCGGGCGTGCAATCGCAAAGCGCCGCCGGGTCGCCGCGCGCGCCGCAGGGACAGAGGTTCATCGTCGCGACGAGCTGAAAGCGCGCCGGGAAGAGCGCCCGGCCGCCGACGCGAGCGACGGACACCGTGCCGTCTTCGAGCGGTTGTCGCAGTGCTTCGAGCACCGCTCGCGGGAACTCGGGCAGCTCGTCGAGGAGCAGTACGCCGCGATGGGCGAGCGTCACCTCCCCGGGCCGCGGAGTCGAACCACCGCCGACGACCGCTGCTGTCGAGACGGAGTGATGCGGCGCGCGAAACGGCGGCATACGCAGCAGGCCGCTTCCGGGCGCGAGCAGCCCCGCGATCGAATGGATGCGCGTGACCTCGAACGCCTCGTCGTCGTCGAGCGGCGGCAAGATCCCGGGCAGGCGCCGCGCGAGCATCGTCTTGCCGATGCCCGGCGGCCCGATCAGCAGCAGGTTGTGCGCTCCGGCCGCCGCGATCTCGAGCGCGCGCCGCGCGCGCTCCTGCCCGCGGACGTCGGCGAGGTCCGGCGGTGGCCGCTCGGTGGCAGGAAGGGCCGCCTCGGGCTCGGGCGGGTCGTGTTCGCCCTTGAAATAGCGCACGGCGTCGACGAGATGGCGAACCGCGACCGGGCGGATGCCGGAGAGCGCGATCTCGGCGCCCGACTCGACCGCACAGACGATGCGCTCGATGCCGGCACGCCGCGCGCCTTCGGCGGCGGCGAGCGCGCCGGGTACGGGTCTCAGCCGGCCATCGAGCGCGAGCTCGCCGATCGCGGCGTGACCTTCGAGGCGCTCCCGGGGCAGCTGCCCGGACGCACCGAGGACGGCGAGCGCGATCGGCAGGTCGAAGCCGGGTCCCTCCTTGCGCAGGTCGGCCGGGGCGAGGTTGACGGTGATGCGCCTTTGCGGCCATTCGAGCTCGGCAGACGCAATGCCGCTGCGAACGCGATGCTTCGCTTCGTGACAGGCGCGGTCGGCCAGGCCGACGATCGCGAACGTCGGCGCACCGCGTTGCAGGTGCGCTTCGACCTCGACGCGGCGCGGATCGAGGCCGACGAGCGCATGCGTGACCGTGCGTGCGAGCACGTTGTCACGTTAGGAATCAGCCGTCCAGGACGCCACCTGTCCTTTGTGACAACTCTGTAACGATTTCTACGCGGCTACAGGTTCCGGATCCGGGCGAACGATCACGGTGTCGACGACCTCGATGATCTCGTCCGCGGGAAGACCGGCGCGCTGCGCATGCTCGCGGATCTTCTCGGGGCTCGACGCCTGGTAGATGCACACCGTGCCGAGGCCGCCGGCGTCTTCGCCGAGCACGTACGAGCGGATCCAGCGGATGTCCGAAGACATCTCGTCGTCGCCGACGTGCGAGGAGCGTTCTGCCGCCTCGCGCAACTCGTCGCCGTCACGCCAGCCGTTTCGGCGAAGAATCACATAGGTCTTCATGCCTGCCTCCTAGATCGACTGCGCGATCCTACGACGATCAGGAGCGGCGCGCTACAAGCACGTCCTCGAAGTACTCGCCGGCGCGGCGGCCTGTGCGCCGGTTGACGTGGCGGCGGTGGCGGCCGTCGAGCCGAAGCCCGGCGTGCTCGAGGATCGCCGGATAGAGCTCGCGCCGGTCGTTGACCACGACCAGAAGTGGCGCGTCCGGGCGAAGCACCTCGGCAGCGCGGACGAGCACCGCCGCGACGCCGTCGCAATACGCGGCGAGTGAAGCCTTGCCGACACCGGACGCGGCCGCTCCGACCTCGAGCAAACGACGATCGTCGAGGCCGAGGAGCTCGTAGGCGTAGCGATGCTGCTCGTGGTAGTCGATCAGGCCGGGGTACGGCGGCGACGTGACGACCGCGTCATAGTCGCCTCGCAACTCGATCTCGCGCGCGTCTCCATGCACGATGCCGGCCTCACGCGGCGAGCGCACCTTCGCGAACGCCTTCAGCCGCGCGAGCGTGTCGAGCGTGTAGCGGCGGACGAAATGACTCGCGTGATCGATCGGCTTGCACTCGCGACGGTGCTTGTGACACCAGTACGGTTCGCGCTGCGGTTCCCTCGGGAAGTCGAGGTCGAAGTGCGTCGTCATCCGCGCCGACCGCGCCGCGCGCGCGAGCACGACGCGAAGCACGTCCGCGTGCTCGTACTCCTCGGCCAACGATCGGAAGCGCAGGAGATCGGTGCGCGCCGCCGGCGCGAACCACGTGCGCAGATACGGCGTTGCGGGCCCCGCTGTTCCCTCGCCGCGCTCGAAACGCGCGAGCGCGTCGCGCAGGTCGTGCTCGAGCGCGAACAGGTTGTAACGACGCGTCTTCACGTGCATCAGGAGGCAGTTGAACGCCGCAATGTCGATGCCCGTCGAGTCGAGCCCGCTCTCGAGCGCCTGAACAAGCGTCGTGCCGGAGCCGGCGAATGGATCGAGCACGCGTCCGCCCGTGACGACGTGACGGCGGAAGAGCTCCTCGACGAGCTGTGGGATGAACTTGCCGAGGTACGGATGCAAACGGTGGACGTGCTTCGTGCGCTCGCGCTCGGGCAGCGCTCGCTCCGACCACGAGAGCTCGTCGTCGATCTCGGCGTAGAGAGCTTCCTGCGTCGGAGCCACACGCAATCGTTCGCGGGCCGGCCTAGAACGCCTCCTGCAGGCACTCGACTCGCCGCCCACGGACGGCGACCACGTCGAAGCGGACCTCGCAGTCGCCGAGCTCCGGGCGCACCGCGAGCCAAGCCTCAGCCGCGCGCCGCACGCGCCTCGTCTTCTCGGCAGTCACCATCTCGACCGGATCGCCGAAACCATCCCCCGACTTCGACTTCACCTCACAGAACACGAGCGTCTGGCCGCGGCGCGCGACGATGTCGATCTCGTTGCCGACGACCCAGACGTTCGCCGCGAGCACGCGATAGCCGCGCAGCCGGTACCACCACGCCGCACGGCGCTCGCTTGGATGCCTACGCCGCGTGCGACTCGTAGCAGCGCGCCTCGAACGACCGCCGGTGGATCTCGGACGGTCCGATCGAGCGCACAACGGCACTGTGCGCCGGAGTGATGTACCCGACGTGCGAATGAAATCCGTACGCGGGATAGATCGCGTCGGCGGTCTGCATATAGCGGTCGCGCGTCACCTTCGCGATGATCGACGCAGCCGCGATCGCTGCGCTCTTCTCGTCGCCGTCGACGATCGCCCTGTGCTCAGGCGCGGTGGGCCCCAGCTTGAAGCCGTCGACGAGACAGACGTCGGCCGGCTGACAGGCCCAAAGCGCCTCGCGCAAGCCGCGCAAGTTCGAACGGTGCAAGCCGTCACGATCGATCACGGTCGGCGGGAACACCCGCACGGCAACGCGAGTGGCGCAGGCGAGCACGGCGCGGTAGAGCTCCTCGCGCGTGTCGCGGTCGAGCTGCTTCGAGTCGTTCAGCAGCGCGAGCGGCCGCGCACGGTGATCACGCACGCATTCGAGGTCGAGCAGGACTCCCGCGACGACGAGCGGGCCGGCAAGCGGGCCCCGGCCTGCCTCGTCGGCACCCGCGACGAAGCGCGCACCGAGCCTGCGGTCGAACGCGAGCAGCTTCCGCCCTGTGCGCTTGGGTGCCACGCGGCGAGGATAGCCCCGACCGCGGCCGGCTCCCGCACCGAAAGTCGCAGAAAGCGTTAGTTCTGGCGGAGCTCGCGGACGCGGGCCTTCTTGCCCACCTTGCCGCGGAGGTAGTACAGCTTCGCCCGGTTCACGTCGCCGATCGCGGTGACTTCGATCTTGTCGATCTTCGGCGAATGCAGCGGGAACGTGCGCTCGACGCCGACGCCGAACGAGTTCTTCCGCACGGTGAACGTCTCGCGGACACCCGCGCCCTGGCGCTTGATCGTGATCCCCTCGAAGACCTGGATCCGCTGGCGGTTGCCCTCGATCACCTTGAAGTGGACGCGCACGGTGTCGCCCGCCTTGAAGCGGGGAACTTCGCGCAGCTGACGGCGCTCGAGATCCTGGATGATCGTGCTCATAGCGAGGTGCCCGAAGGCCGGAACAGGGTAGCAGCCCGGCTCAATGGATCGAGATGCGGGTCGGCGGCCAGTACGTCGCGATCACCTTGCCGATCAGGTCGTGACGCGGGACGGTTCCCCACTTCCGCGAGTCGCAGGATCCCGCGCGGTTGTCGCCCATCATGAAGTACTGCCCCTTGCCGATATGAACCGCCGGCATGCTGACGCCGTAGTCACGCCGGTTCGCCTTGATGTACGGCTCGTTGAGGCGCTTGCCGTTGATGTAGACGTAACCGTTCTTCTCCTGCCACGTCTCGCCCGGCAACCCGATCAGGCGCTTGACGAAGACGCCGCCCGACCCGCACGCCGTCTGTGCCTCCGGCGGTGTGTTGAAGACGACGATGTCACCACGGTGCGGACTCTCGAAGTCGTAACAGATGCGGCAGGCGAGCACGCGATCGGAGTAGTGCGCCTCGCAGCCGCCGATCGGCTTGCCGCCGCAGTGCAGCGTCGGCTCCATCGAGCTCGAGGGGATGCGGTACGGGTTGACGACCCATTGCTTGATCGCGAGCACGATCAGGATCGCGCCGACGATCGTGACGAGCCAGTCGATCGTTACCCGCCAACCGCGTGGCAGGTTGGCGGTGAGACGGTCGATCGGGTTTCTCAACGAACGTGCTCCTTCCGCCAGCGCTCGACGACTGCATGGTCTCCTGACAGGAGAATCTCCGGAACCTGCCAGCCGCGGAACTCCGCCGGCCTGGTGTACTGCGGATACTCGAGCCCGCCGCCGAGCTCCGCCGAGAACGACTCGATCTCACCGGATCCTTCGGCAAGCGCCCCGGGAAGCCTGCGTGCGATCGCGTCGACGAGGATCATCGCGGGCAGGTCGCCGTTCGAGAGCACGTACGGGCCGACCGAGATCGAGTCGGTGCAGAGGTGCTGCACGATCCGCTCGTCGAACCCCTCGTAGCGCGCCGAGAGCAGCGTCAGCCGCCCCTCCCCGGCGAGCTCCTCGACGACGTCCTGCGTCAACTGCCGGCCCTGCGGCGAGAGTGCGACCACGCGATGCGAAGGGACGCCGCCGTAGACAGCGTCGAGCGCTGCCGCTACGACGTCGACGCGCAGCACCATGCCGGCGCCGCCGCCGTACGGCTCGTCGTCGACCTGGCCCGAGCGAAGCGGCGTCGTGTCTCGATACGAGAAGAGCCGCAGGTCGAGCTCGGAGCCGAGCACGGTCGCGACCGGGCGCTGCTCTGTGAGCCACGCGTAGGCATGCGGAGTGAGCGTGAAGACGTCGAGCTGCAAAGGGCCTAGGAGCGTGGTGTCGTTTCAGCAGTTCACGGTTGGAATTGCAGACGGACGCACGGGGAACCCGCGCGTCCTGAGGTCGGCGCCGACAAGCGGCGCCTCAGGCGAGGTCCGAAAAGCCGGGGTTCACAAGGATACGTCGAGCCGTTAGATCAATGTCGGCGATACACGCTTCGACGAGCGGGAGCAGGAGGCCGCCGTCGAGCTGGAGCGCGTCATTGGCGACGCCGGGCTCGACCGCGGTCACTCGGCCGAGCGAGCGGCCTCCCGCCTCGACGACCTCGAGGCCGACGAGCTGGAAGGCGTAGTACTCGCCGTCGGCGGTCTCCGGCAGCGCGTCGAGCGGAACCTCGAGCTCGCTCCCGCGTTGCACCTCGCGCTCGAGCCTGATCACCGGCCTGCCGCCGGCGCCGCGGCGCGCCGTCACCACCTCGAGCTCTGCCTCGCCGACCCACAGCCTGGAGCCCTTCGCGAACCAGCGGGGGTCGTCGCTCGGCTGCTCGACGAAGAACGCGCCGTCGAGCCCGTGGGGCCGCCCCACCCGCCCGAT
>DASYAO010000126.1:0-10236 GCA_036501285.1 Gaiellaceae bacterium | reverse complement strand
GTCGGGTGGATCTTGGAGACGAGTGCGACGTCCGCGCCGGCGTCGAACGCCTCGATCGCGGCCCGCATGCCGGCGCAGCCGGCACCGATCACGAGGACGTCGTGCGCTGCCTCCACGCAGGTGACGCTATCGGAAGGTCGCGATCTGACGCCTTGGGTTCAATCGCTCACGGTGAGCAGCACGCAGACGGACGCACGGGCAAAGCCCGCACGTCCTGATGTCGGCGCCGTCAAGCGGCGCCTCGACCTTTGGGGCCCGCGGTAACGACAGCGTCGCCCGCATCGGCGAACTGCTCGAAATTCTTGCGGAACATCGCCGCGAGCTCGGCCGCCCGGCGGTCGTACGCCGCCGGGTCGCGCCAGGTCGAGCGCGGGTCGAGCAGGGACGAGTCGACACCGGGAAGCGAGACCGGCACCTCGAAGCCGAACGTGTCATCGACCCGAAACTCGCCGCCGTCGAGCACGCCGGAGAGCGCAGCGTGCAGCAGCGCGCGCGTCGCCTGGATCGGCATCCGATGCCCATCGCCGAGCGGCGCCGACGGGCCGCCGGTCCAGCCGGTGTTGATCAACCACACGCTCGGCTCGTGCTCGTCGAGCTTCTCGCCGAGCATCCGCGCGTAGACCGCGGGCCGCTGCGGCAGGAACGGATGGCCGAAGCACGCGGAGAACGTCGGCTCCGGTTCGGTGACGCCGATCTCCGTGCCGGCGAGCTTCGACGTGTAGCCCGAGAGGAAGTAGTAGAGCGCCTGCTGACGGTCGAGCCGCGCGATCGGCGGCAAGACGGCGAATGCATCTGCCGCGAGGAACACGACGTTCCGCGGGTGGCCCGCCATCTTCGTCGGCAGAGCGTTCGGGATCTTCTCGAGCTTGTACGCGGAGCGCGTGTTCTCCGTCTTCGAGCCGTCGTCGAAGTCGAGACGGCCGTCTTCGTCGATCACGACGTTCTCGAGCACCGTTCCAAACATCGTCGACGCGGCGTAGATCTCGGGCTCGGCCTCGGGCGAGAGGTTGATCGTCTTCGCGTAGCAACCGCCTTCGAGGTTGAAGACGCCGTTGTCGCCCCAGCCGTGCTCGTCGTCACCGATCAGCCGGCGCTCGGGGTCGGCCGAGAGCGTCGTCTTGCCGGTGCCCGAGAGCCCGAAGAAGATCGCGACGTCACCCGCATCGCCGACGTTCGCGGAGCAGTGCATCGGCAGGACGCCCTCGAGCGGCAGCGAGTCGTTGAGGAGCGTGAAGATGCTCTTCTTGATCTCGCCCGCGTAGAAAGTCCCGCCGATCATGATCTCGCGCCGCGTCGGGTGGAAGACGCAGAAGGTGCCGGTGCGCGTACCGTCCTCCTCGGGGTTCGCCTCGAACGCCGGCGCATGGAGAACGAGCGCCTGCGGCACGAACCCGTCGAGCTCGCGTTCGGTCGGGGTGATGAACATCGTCGACGAGAAGAGCGCGTGGTAGGGCATCGGCGTGACGACGCGCAGCGAGATGCGATGCGCCGGATCCGCGCCTGCAAACGCGTCGACGACGTAGAGCGGGTCGGCGTTTGCGAGGTACTCCGTCAGTTTCGCCCGAAGGCCTTCGAAATGATCGAGCGACAGCTCGCCGTTCACGGGACCCCACCAGATGCGGTCCGCGGAGTCCGGCTCGCGCACCGCGAACTTGTCCTTCGGCGAGCGACCGGTGTGCTTGCCGGTATCGACGACGAACGGTCCGCCCTCGCCGATGCGCGCCTCGCTGCGGGCGACCGCGTGCTCGTAGAGCACGGAGGCCGTCGGGTTGTAGAAGACCGTCCCGCGGGGCGAAATCCCTTGCGCCGCCAGTTCGACGCCTGCAGCCGTCGTCGCCAAGCCGCCGGAACGATACCCGGGCGAAGCCTCTCTAGAGCTGCCAGTCGCCGCCGCGCAGAACCGGCACCCGCTCGCCCGCTTTCGTGACGCCGGTGACCTCGAGCTCGGCCGAGCCGATCATGAAGTCGACGTGGATCACGCTGTCGTTGATCCGCTCCTTGTCGTCGTCGCCGACCGCGAAAGCGAACCCGTGGCCGAGCGCAATGTGGCTCGCCGAGTTCTCGTCGAGGAGCGTGTCGTAGAAGACGGTGCCGAGCGGGCCGATGCGACCCTGCCGGTCGACGAGCGCGACCTCGCCGAGACGAGAGGCGCCCTCGTCCGATTCGGTCTGCGTGCGGATCGCCCCGCCGTTCTCGTCCGCGTCGACTTCGACCGCGTGGCCGTTCTCGAAACGCATTCTCAGTCCACGGATGATCGTTCCGTCTTTCAGCACGAGCGGCTTCGTCGAGGTGACGTGGCCGGTCGTCCGCGTCGGGTCCGGCGTCGTGAACACCTCCTCGGTCGGGAGGTTCGGCAGGTGGCGCAGCCCGTTGCGCGTCGTGAAGTCGCCGGCGCCCCACGTGCTCGTCGGCAGCAGCCCGACGGTGAGCTTCGTGCCGGGCCCTTCGAGCTCGAGCGAGTCGAAGCCGCGCTCGGTGAGCGCGGAGGCCGACGTCTTGAGCGCCGCAGTGCGCTCGTCCCACGCGGCGCCGGGGTCAGGCTCGTCGAGGCGCAGCACGTGCCAGAGCTCCTGCCAGAGCTTCTCGTAGGCCGCGTCGTCGCCGAGCTCCGGGTAGACGAGCTTCGCCCAAGCGTGATGCGGGCACGGGACGATCGTCCAGTTCGTCGAGCGCTCGCTGACGACACGGCCGACCTCCTTCAGCCAAGGCAGGCGATCTCGCCCGGAGCGGGCCGGGTCGACACCATCGAGGGCGTCGGGCGACACGATGCCGGTGATGCTGATGCGCGCGTCGCCGCGCTCGGCGAGGCCGAGGAGTCGCGCGCTGTACCACTCGGGAACGAAGCCCAGCGTGTCGGGGTCGGCGTTGTCGATTCGCGCTCGCTTGACCCACGGGTCGAAGTACTGCGCGTCGACAAACTGCGCGCCGCGCGCGTACGCGGCCGCGGCGATCTCGCGCACGAGCTCCTCCTGCCCGATCTCTGCTCCGACCGCCACGACTTGCCCCGGCTGCACGTTGGCGCCGTGGACAGCCAGCTCGGCCAGAGCCCTGAACCGTTCGTCCCCCATCCGCTCCCCCTCAGTTCGTGGCAGGCGATCCTAGCGTCGGGGCGAATCGTCAGGAGTGACGATCGACGATGCGATCGAGCGCTACCTATTCGCCGCCGGTATCTCCGAGGCGAGCAAGCGCAGCTACGCGGTCGACCTGCGCGACTTCGCCGAGTGGTACGGGAACGGGCCGATCGAGGCGGTCGACGTGCGCGTCCTCTCCGACTACACCGCCGAACTCGGCCGCGCCCGTCCGGGGGGCAAGCTCGCGCCCGCGACGATCGCCCGCCGAATCGCAGCCGTCCGCTCGCTGCTTCGCTTCTCGCTCGGTGCGGCTGCGGTGCCCGACGTGCCACTCGCGCCGCGGCGCCCACGCCGGCTGCCGGTCGCGCCGAAGGAGGGCGAGGTCGACGATCTGCTCGCCGCCGCCGGCGAGGGCGAGGGGCCGCTCGCACTGCGAAACCGCGCCCTGCTCGAGCTCGTGTACTCGGCCGGACTGCGCAGCGCCGAGGCCGTCGGCCTCGACCTCGGCGACGTCGACTTCGAGCAGGAGCACGTCCTCGTCCGCCACGGCAAGGGCGCGAAGGAACGCGTCGTCCCGCTCGGCGAAGAGGCAGGGCACTGGGTCGCGCGGT
This sequence comes from Gaiellaceae bacterium, assembly GCA_036501285.1. Classification (GTDB taxonomy): domain Bacteria; phylum Actinomycetota; class Thermoleophilia; order Gaiellales; family Gaiellaceae; genus PALSA-600. The sequence continues at coordinate 6,554 of DASYAO010000126.1, read as the reverse complement.
ACCTGCGCGAAGCGCGGCCGGGGCTCGCGCACGGCGCCGAGAACGCACTCTTCATCAGCGCGCGCGGGCGCCGGCTCGACACGTCGACCGTGCGCCGCATGCTCGCGCACCCCCACCGGCTGCGCCACGCATTCGCCACGCACCTGCTCGAGGGCGGCGCCGACCTGCGCGTGATCCAGGAACTGCTCGGGCACTCGTCGCTTTCGAGCACGCAGATCTACAGCCACGTCGACGCGAAGCGGCTTCGTCGCGTCTACGACAAGGCGCATCCGCGATCGCGGAAGGCGAGCTGACCGTGGGCGACGACCTCCGGCAGTTCCTCGCACTCCTTGCAGCACGCCGCGCCCCGCGCACAGTCGACGCCTACGGCCACGACCTGCGCACGCTCGAGTCGTTCATCGGCAAGCCGCTCGCGCAGGCGACGCTCGCAGACCTCGAGCTCTACACGGCGCAGATGCGCGCAGACGGGCTTTCGGCTGCGACGATCGCGCGGCGGATCGCAGCGACGCGCACGTTCTTCAAGCACCTCCAGCTGCTCGGGACGCGCGCCGACAACCCCGCCGCAGAGCTGGCGCTCCCCCGGCGCACGCGCAAGGTGCCGCGCACGCTCTCCCCCGGCGAGGCAGAGCGTCTGATTGCGGCTGCGAACGGAACGACGCCCCGTGCGCTCCGCGACCGCGCGCTCGTCGAGCTGCTCTACGGAGCAGGTTTGCGCGTGTCGGAGGCGGTCGGTCTCGAGCGCGCCGGCATCGACCTGGACGAGCGGCTCGTCCGTGTCGTCGGCAAGGGGAGCAAGGAACGAGTCGTGCCGATCGGGCGCCCGGCGGCGGACGCGCTGCTTCGCTACCTCTCGCGCGGCCGCCCCTTTCTCGACCGGCGCCACCGGCCCGAGCTCTTCCTGAACGCGAAGGGCGGCGCGCTCACGCGAGCCGGTGCGTTCCTGATCCTGCGCAAGCTCGCCGAGGTCGCCGGGCTCGAGCCCGGGCGCGTCCATCCGCACCTGCTCCGGCACTCGTTCGCCACGCACCTGCTCGAGGGCGGAGCCGATCTCCGCAGCGTGCAGGAGCTCCTCGGCCACGCAGACCTCGGGACGACCGAGCTCTACACCCACGTATCCGATCGGCGGCGCCGGGAGTTGTACTTCCAGGCGCACCCGCACGCGCGCCGACAGGAGACCGATGAGCCCAGACCCGCACACACTGATCTCGATGGCCGTCGTCGCAGCCGCGGCGTGGCTGATGACGCGGGCAGGGCTGGCCAAGAACGTACTCGAAGACAGACGTAGGCACCGAGTCTGCCCTTCGTGCGGCCGTTCCGACGGCTGTAGCTGCCTGAGCTAGCTCTTGCCCTTGCGTTTCAGCACTTGAGCGATCTTCGCCGCAACTTCGCGCAGCTCGCGCTCCTCCTCGTCGTCGCCCGCCATGCCGTCGAGGAGCGCGATCGTCGCGCGGTCGGAAGAGCCGTTCTTCAGTGACGCGATCGCGAGCCGGCGAACGGCCTCGTTTCCGTCGCGCGCGGCAAGCTCGTGCAGGAGCGGCCGCACCGCGTTGACGACGCCGGGGTGATCGCGCGAGAGACGCTCGAGCGAAAGCAACGCCGACCCACGGCAGGCCGGGCTCTCGTCCTCGAGCCCACGGCGGAGCAGCTCGGTCTTCTGCTTGAAGCGGAACTGCGCAATGCCGCGAAAGGCGACCGCGCGTTCCCGGAAGTCGGCCGACCGCGCTGCGTGCTCGAGCTCCTCGTCCCACTTCGCGCGCAGATCGGCGAGCGCACGCTCGTCACCGCGTTCGGCGAGAGCGTCCGCCTCCACCGCCGCTTCTGCGAGCGTCAAGCTTCTGCCAGCGTGTGGGCCGGCGGTCCGACGTAACGGGCGGACGGCCGGATCAGCTTCGCGGTCTGCTGCTGCTCGAGGATGTGCGCGGACCAGCCGGCGACTCGAGCGCAGCCGAACATCGCCGGAGCCATCTCGTGCGGAATCTCGGCAAGGTCGAGCACGACGGCGGCCCAGTAGTCGACGTTGGTCGGCAGCGGGCGATCGGGATGCACTTCCTTCAGCACTGCAAGCGCCGCATTCTCGAGTGCTTCCGCAACCTCGTAGCGCGGCGAGCCGAGCTCCTTCGCGGTGCGGCGAAGCACCCGCGCGCGCGGATCTTCGGCGCGGTAGATGCGATGGCCGAAGCCCATGATCCGCTCGCCCTGCGAAAGGAGACCGCGGATGTACCCCTCCGGGTCGCCCGTGCGCTCGACCGCGTCGAGCATCGGGATCACTCGTCCCGGCGCCCCGCCGTGCAGCGGGCCCGAGAGCGCGCCGACCGCAGCCGACATCGCCGCGGCGCAGTCGGCACCGGTCGACGCCGCGATCCGCGCAGTGAAGGTCGAGGCGTTGAGGCCGTGTTCGGCGGCCGTCACCCAGTAGGTGTCGAGCGCCTGCACGTGCTGCGGCTCGGCGTCGCCGCGCCAGCGGATCAGGAACTGCGCGGCGGCGTTCTCGCCCTTCTGCACCTCGGCTTCAGGAACCGCCGGGGCGGAGCCGCGCGCAGCCTGCGCGACGATCGAAAGCGCAGCTGCAGACAGCCGCGCGAGATCGTCTCGCGCCTGCTTCGGATTCAGGTCGACGAGCTTGTCGAGCTTCCACTTCGCACCGAGAGTCGCAAGACCGGCCTGCAGATCGGCCATCACCGAGCCGCTCGGGTCCTGCAGCTCGATGTGCTCGGCGCGCGGCATGCCGGGCTCGAAGCTCTCGTCGACGAGTAGACCCCAGACCTTCTCGAACGGATAACGGCCGACGAGCTCCTCGATGTCGACGCCGCGGTAGCGAAGAGCGCCACCCTCCTTGTCGGGCTCGGCGATCGTCGTCTCGAAGGCAACGACGCCCTCGAGACCCGGACGGATCTCTTCCACGCTTTGAAAAGTACCGAACCGAGGTGCAAAGCCGCTGCAAACGTACAATCGCCGTCCAATGGCGCACCACGTCACCTTGATCCCCGGCGACGGGATCGGACCGGAGCTGACCGAAGCCACGCGCCGCGTGCTCGAGGCGACGGGCGTCGCGTTCGAATGGGACGTCCAGTCAGCGGGCGCCGAGGTGATGGAGGAGCACGACGGCAACCCGCTGCCGCCGGAGACACTCGAATCGGTCCGCCGCAACCGCGTCGCTCTCAAGGGACCGATCACGACCCCGGTCGGGGAGGGCTTCCGGTCTGTGAACGTCGGCCTGCGCGTCGCGCTCGACCTCTACGCCCAGGTGCGGCCGTGCAAGACCTATCCGGGCGTCCGGACTCGGTTCGAGGACATCGACCTCGTGATCATCCGCGAGACGACCGAGGACATCTACGCGGGAATCGAGTTCGAGCAAGGATCCGACGCTGCCCTCGAGTTGACGGCCTGGCTCGAGGCGCACGGCGAGCAGCTTCCACAGCCCGACTCGGGACTCTCGGTGAAGCCGATCTCGATCACCGGTACGCGCCGTGTCTTCGAGTTCGCGTTCGACTACGCGCGGCGGATGGGGCGCAGCCACATCACCTGCGTCCACAAGGCGAACATCATGAAGTACACCGACGGGCTCTGGCTGCACATCGCGCGCGACGTCGCCGCGGAGAACTCGGACATCGAGTTCGACGACCGCATCGCGGACAACATGTGCATGCAGCTCGTCCAGCATCCCGAGGACTACGACATCCTCGTGATCCAGAACCTCTACGGCGACATCATCTCCGACCTGGCGGCCGGGCTCACAGGCGGCCTCGGCATCGCACCGGGCGCGAACTTCGGCCGGCGCGTCGCGGTGTTCGAGCCCGTGCACGGCTCGGCGCCGAGGTATGCCGGACAGAACAAGGCGAACCCGATCGCGCAAATCCTCTCCGGCGTGATGATGCTGCATCACATCGGCGAGCACGACGCCGGCGTCCGGCTCGAGCGCGCCGTGGCCGAGCTGATCCGCGAAGGGAAGACCGTCACCTACGACATGAAGCAGAACCGCGACGACCCCACTGCGGTCGGTACGAACGACGTCGCCGACGCGCTCGTCGCCAAACTGCAAGCGTGAGCGAGCGGCGGAAGATCACGGTCGTCGGCGCGGGGAACGTCGGCGCGACCTGCGCGCAGGTGCTGGCGATGCGCGACTACGCGGACGTCGTCCTCGTCGACATCAAGGAGGGCCTGCCGCAGGGCAAGGCGCTCGATATCGACCAGATGGGCAAGCTGCTCGGCTACGAGCCGAACGTCACGGGCTCGAACAGCTACGACGAGACCGCCGGCTCCTCGGTTGTCGTGGTCACCGCGGGCCTACCGCGCGGCCCCGGGATGAGCCGCGACGATCTCGTGACGACGAACGAGAAGATCGTCAAGGACGTGACGGAGAAGGTGATCGCGAAGTCACCCGAAGCGATCCTGATCGTCGTCTCCAATCCGCTAGATGCGATGTGCCATGTCGCCAAGAACGTCTCGGACTGGCCGCGCGAGCGCGTGTTCGGCATGGCCGGCATCCTCGACACCGCTCGCTTTTCAACTTTCATCTCGTGGGAGACCGGCTCATCGGTGAAGGACGTCACCGCCCTCGTGCTCGGGGGCCACGGCGACCAGATGGTGCCGGTCGTGAGCGCGACGACGGTCGGGGGCGTCCCGCTCCGGCGGCTCGTGAGCGCCGAGCGGATCCAGGCGCTCGTCGAGCGCACCGCGAAGGGCGGCGGCGAGCTCGTCGGCCTCCTTGGAACCTCGGCCTGGTACGCGCCGGGCGCGGCGGCGGCCCAGATGGTGGACGCGATCGTCCTCGACGAGAAACGGGTGCTCCCCTGCACCGCGTACCTGCAGGGCGAGTACGGGATCGAGGATCTGTACATGGGCGTTCCCGTGCGGCTCGGAGCGGGCGGGATCGAGGCGATCGTCGAGCTCGAGCTCGACGGCGAGGAGCAGACCGCGCTCGAGGCGTCCGCCGCGGCGGTCCGTGACGTCGTCGGCGTCCTTACGACGTAAAACCCACTACGCTGCGCCGCGTGCTCAGCGCACCCTGGAGGGTCGTCACGGCCGGACGGCTATTGATCGCAGGGCTGCTGCTGCTTGTCGTCGTCGTCGCGCTTTGGGTGCTGCCGTCGAACGAGTACATCCTGCTGCCGGACCACGCGCATCCCGTCGCTCCGCTCGTGCAGGTCGCGGGCGGACATGCACCGACGGACGGCGGCGGCATCTATTACGTCGACGTCTTCGAGCGGAAGGCGACGTTGCTCGAGCGCCTGTTTCCCGGACTGCGGACCGGCGCCGATCTCTACCCGGCGTCCGAGATCGTGCCGCCCGGCGAGAGCAGCGCGCAACAGGGACAGGTCGACCAGGAGGAGATGCGCACGTCGCAGCAGGTCGCGGCCGCGGTCGCGCTGCGCGCGCTCGGACGAAAGGTGAGCGTAAGCCGCTCGGGCGCGCTCGTGACCGAGGTGCAGGACGGCGATCCCGCTGCCGGCCACCTGATCCCGACTGACGTCATCACCGCTGTCGACGGCAACGCGGTGCACACGCCGGCCGATGTGACGACGGCGATGCGCGGCAAGGTTCCCGGCACAACGGTCAGCTTCACGGTCTTGCGCGACGGGAAGACGATGACGATCTCGCTGCGCACCGTTCCGGCGTCGCCGGGCTCGCGGCGTGGCATCGTCGGCATCCTGCTCGACCAGGCCGAGAGCGTGCACCTTCCATTCAAGGTCTCGATCGACGCGCACGGCGTCGGGGGCCCGTCGGCCGGCCTCGCGTTCGCGCTCGACGTGCTGGAGGAGCTCGGCCGCGACGTCGACCACGGCCACAAGATCGCGGCGACGGGTGAGATCTTCCTGAACGGCCAGGTTGGGCCGATCGGCGGGATCAAGCAGAAGACGATCGGCGCGCGCGAGTCGGGTGTGGACGCCTTCCTCGTGCCGGCTGGGCAAAACGCAACCGATGCCAGGAAGTACGCACACGGCCTGCGGATCATCCCTGTGAAGAACTTTCAACAGGCGTTGCACGCGCTGGCAACTCTGCCATAGGCCCAGTAGAAACGCTCAGAATTGTTCACGGCGAAGTGGGCGGAAACTGCGCGTTTTCTCTGTGGGCAAGTACTTGCAGAAACGGTGGGCAGTCGTAGGATCCTCGACTGGTCAGGAAGTTAATACAGCGTTTTCCACTGCAGGAAACCGTCCCCCCAACCAAGTCTGAGGGCAGCGCTTCGTGAGCAAGCAACGACGACAGACGTGTCAGGACTGTTACTTCCAGCGGCATGGTCTCTGCGCGCTCGTGCTCGAGCGACCGTGTCCGACGTTCAGGGCCGCCGGTCAGACGCTCGAGCCGCCGCGACAGGCGACACTCGTCGCGCGGGCGTCGCTGGCGGCGGCCGGCGGCCGCCCCGCGTACGCGTGAGCTGCAAGTAGCGGCAGTCGGCGCCACGCCTCGGCTGGTTGGCGCGCGCGCAGCGACAAGAAAGAGGTTCTTTCCCCCATGGCAAGTGGCCGTTCTCTGTAGAGGACGCCGAGCGCCTATCGGCGCGGTCGCTCTACAAAAACGAAGAGCCCGCCGAATCCTTTTCACGGGAGGGCGGG
>DASYAO010000125.1:0-19050 GCA_036501285.1 Gaiellaceae bacterium | reverse complement strand
ACGAGCACGTCCTGCCCGAAGAGAATCGGCCCGACCACCTTCCAGTTCTGCATCGAGGTCGGGAAGATCGGGTTGAACTGATGGTTCGCCGGTTGGTCGGAGAGGTTGAGGTCGTTTCCGAGATACGACGAGAGCCCGGCGGCGCCCGCGAAGATCGTCAACGCGAGGCCGGAGACGATCTGGCTCGCGCGGAGCGTGATCACGAGGAACGCATGGATCAGCGCCATCGCCGCGCCCGCGAGCGCTGCAACGCCGATCGCCGCCGCAAGCACGAGACCGGTGTTCCCGTGCACGCGGTTGACAGTCCAGAACCCCATCACGGCACCGACGAGCATCATCCCCTCGACGCCGAGGTTGAGCACACCCGACCGCTCCGCGAGCAGCTCGCCGAGTGACGCGTAGAGCAGCGGCGTCCCGTACGCGATCCCGGACGCGATCACCACGATCAGAAGCGCGTTGTTGCTCATGCCGCGCCCTTTTCCCAACAACGCTCGCGGTCGGCAGCGCCGACGGACGCGCGAAGAACCGTGCGGCCAAGTCGGCAAAGCCGCCATGGCCGCCTCGCGCGTCCTGCTATCGGCATCGACAAGCGATGCCTCATGCAGGACTCTCGAGCGGGACCGGAGCTTCCGCCGGTGCGCGGCCGAAGCGGATGCGGTTGCGGATGAGCACCTCGCCGCCGAGGACGCAGAAGAGGATGATCCCCTGCATCACGCCCACGAGCCCGGACGGAAAGTCGGCGCCCTGCAGCGTGTTGCCGGCGTTCTGCAGGCCGCCGATCAGGAACGCGCAGAGGACGACCGCGAACGGGTTGTAGCGGCCAAGCGCCGCGACGACGATTCCCGTATAGCCGTAGAACTGCTTCTGCAGGCCGTTCGGGTCGGCGTCGAGCTGGTGCGCGAAGTCGCCGACCTGGCTCGCGCCGCCGATGCCGGCGATCGCGCCCGAGATCACCATCACGGCGAGGATCTTGCGGCGTGTCCGCATGCCGGCGTAACGCGCCGCGCGCGGCGAGTCGCCGAGCACCTGCGCCTCGAAGCCGAAACGCGTGCGCGTGTAGAGCAGCCAGAGCACGGCCGCCGTCGCGACCGCAAGCAGCGCCCCGAACGGCACGAGGATCCCGCCCTGCATCGCCCAGTTCCAACCCGGCCAGAACGCGTTCGCGGGAAGCGACTTGCTCGTCGGGAAGACGCTCGCGTCGAACCCGCTGTTCTGCCGCCAGTACGAGTGCGTGTTGAAGACGAGATACGTCAGCAGGTAGCCCGCGACGTAGTTGAGCATCAGCGAGGTGATGATCTCGTTCGTCTTGAAGAACGCCCGCAGCACGCCGGGGATCGACGCCCAGACGGAGCCGCCCGCCGCACCCGCGATCACCATCGCCGCGATCACGAGTGGCTTCGACCAGTGGAGGCCGCCGAAGTAGAGACCCGCGGCGGCGCCGGCGATCGTGCCGAGATAGAGCTGGCCTTCGCCGCCGATGTTGAACAGGCGCATCCGGAACGCCGCCGCGGCTGCGAGGCCGGTGAACGCGAGCGGCGTCGCGCTGATCAGCGTCTGGTCGATCGAACCGTTCGAGAGAAAGGCGGCGTCGAACAGCTGCCGGTACGCGCTGAACGGGTTGTGCCCGGTGATCGACAGCACGATCCCCGACAGCACGAGTGCGGCCACGATGGATCCGACAGGAACGGCGAAGAGCAGCCAGCGCGGCTGGCGCAACCGGCGTTCAATCCTCACGCGACTCCGCTCCCTCCTGCCATCGCGAGGCCGATCTCCTCGACGTTCGCGCGCTCGGCCGCGAACTCGCCGAGGATGCGCCCCTCGTAGATCACGAGCACGCGGTCGGCGAGCTCGAGGATCTCGTCGAGGTCCTCCGAGATCAACAGAACGCCGACGCCGTTGGCCGCAGCGTCCCTCAGATACGCATGAACCGTCTCGATAGCGCCGACGTCGAGCCCGCGCGTCGGCGAAGCCGCGACGAGCAGCTTCGGGTCGCCCGAGAACTCGCGCGCGAGCACGACCTTCTGCACGTTGCCGCCCGAGAGCAGCCGGGCCGGCGCGGCGGGCCCGGGCGCGGCGATCGCGTAGCGCTCGATCAGCTGGCGCGCGCGGTCGCGGATCGCACCGAGCGACAGCAGCGGCCCATGCGATGCCGGCGCGCGGCGGTAGCCCTTGAGGGCGAGGTTCGTCGCAATCGAGAGCGAAGGCGCGACGCCGGTGCCGAGCCGGTCCTCCGGCACGTACGCGATCCCGGCCGAGATCGCCGCGCGCGGATCGCCGCCTGCCAGCTTGCGGCCCTTCATCGTGAGCGTGCCACTCGCGAGCGGACGCATGCCGGCGATCGCCTCGGCGAGCTCACGCTGGCCGTTGCCCGCGACCCCTGCGATCGCGAGGATCTCGGACTCGCGCACGGCAAACGACGCGTCGTGAAGCGCGACGCCGCCGCGATCGCCGACCGCCGACACGCCGCTCACCTCGAACACCGTTTCCCCGGGCGTCCTGCGACCTCTGGGTTCAACCTCCGGCGAACCGAGTTCGCGTCCGACCATCAACGCCGCGAGCGATCGCGGGGTCGCATCCGCCGCCGATACCGTCGCGATCGACTTGCCGCCGCGGAGCACCGTGACGCGATCGGCGACCGCCTTCACCTCGTGCAGCTTGTGCGAGATGAAGATCACCGTGCGCCCCTCGGCCGCCATCTCCCGCAGCGTCGCGAACAGCACTTCGGCCTCCTGCGGCGTCAGCACGGCGGTCGGCTCGTCGAGGATCAGCACACGAGCCTCTCGATAGAGCGCCTTGAGGATCTCGACCCGCTGCTGCTCGCCCAGCGAAAGCTGCCAGACGCGCGCCCGCGGGTCGACGTGGAGCCCGTAGCGCTTCGAGAGCTCGGCGACGCGCCGCTCGGTCGCTCGCGTTCGGAGCCGAAACGACTTCGCCTCGCCGCGATGGTCGCCGAGCACGACGTTTTCCGCGACGGTGAACGGTTCCACGAGGCGGAAGTGCTGGTGCACCATGCAGATGCCTGCCTCGAGCGCGTCGCGAGGCGCGCCGAAATGCACGGGCCGGCCGTGCAGGAGGATTTCACCGTCGTCCGGCCGGTAGAGACCGATGAGAATGTTCGAGAGCGTGCTCTTCCCGGCGCCGTTCTCGCCGAGCAGCGCGTGCACCTCGCCGGCCGCGGCCTCAAAGTCGACGCCGTCGTTTGCGACGACGCCGGGGAAGCTCTTGCGGATCCCGCGCATCAGGACCGCGGAAGCCGGAGGGGCGCCGTCGGCGCCCCTCCTGTCAACCGTCACGGCACGGGACTCGCCCGACACCTACTTGCCGGTCGGGCTACCGATCACGCCCTTCACGAGCCAGTTCATGCCGTAGAGGCTGTTCGTGCCGCCCTTCAGCACTTGAGCCTTCGCGCCCTTCGCCAGGCGCAGCTTCCCGTTCTGGTCGTAGAGCGGGCCGGTGAACTCGTAGAACTTGCCGGACTCGATCGCCTTCATCTTCGCGGCGATCTCCGCCTTCGCCTTCGCGGAGACATCCGGGCCGTACTTCGCGAGCGTCACGAAGCCGGTCTTCATCGGCTCGTACACGAAGCCCGGCTTCCACGTGCCGGCCATGGCCGCCTTCACGCGGGAGAGGTAGTACGGGCCCCAGTTGTAGACCGCGGCCGTCAGCCATGACTTCGGCGCGAACTTCGACGAGTCGGAGTCGTAGCCGACCCACGGAATGCCGGCCGACTCCGCGTACTGGCCGGTTGCCGGAGAGTCGACGTTCTGGCCGAGCACGCAAGCACCGGCGGCCTTGAGGCTCTGGGCCGCCTTCTTCTCCTTCGCCGGGTCGAACCAGGAGTTCGTCCACACGATCTTCACCTGTGCGCCGGGGTGCGTCGCCTGCACGCCGAGCGTGAACGCGTTCGTGTGCCGGATCACCTCGGGGATCGGGAAGGCGACGACATAGCCGACCGTGTTGCATTTCGCGGCCGCGCCGGCGGCCATGCCAGAGAGGTAGATCGCGTCCTCGCCTGCGCCGTAGTACTCGGACAGGTTCGGCGCGAGGTCAGTGCCGGTCGCCTGTTCGAACTTCACATTCGGATACTTCGCGGCAAGCGCCTTGTCGAAGTAGCCGAACGAGGTCCCGAAGATCATGTTGTAGCCCTGCTGCACGAGACTCGCGACCGTCTGCTGCAGCTGCGCGCCGACGGCGATGTTCTCCTTGTAGGTCACCTGAACCTTGCTGCCGAGCGCTTTCTGGACGTACTGCATCCCGTTGTAGTGAGCCTGCGACCAACCGCCGTCGTTGTGCGGCCCGACCAGGATCCAGGCGACTTTGTACGGGCTTGCCTGCTTCGACGCGCCGGCGGTCGCGACGAACGTTGCCGCAGTGCCCACGAGCGCGATGAGCAGCGCCGCGAGCGCGAACTTCAATCTTTTCATTGAGCTTCCTCTCCTCGGTGCGCGGGGGACAACCGACTATAAACCGATTTTCAGCCGGTCTCTACGAGCTCCTGGCCGACCGGCGCGCGGGCGCTCCAGGGGAAGTCGATCCACTGGTCGGTGCGCCGCCAGACGTACTCGCAATTCACGGTGGAGCGGGACTTTTCGTAGAGCACTGCGGACCGCACCTCCGCGACCTTGCCCTCGCAGAACTCCTGGACGAGCGCGAGCGTCGCGCCGGTGTCGGCGACGTCGTCGGCGATCAGGACCCGCTGCTCGGCGAAGTCGACGAGGTCCGGCACGGGCGGGAGCAGCATCGGCAGCTCGAGACGCTCGTCGATCCCGGTGTAGAACTCGACGTTCATCGTGAACGTGTTCTTCACGCCGAGCGCGTAAGCGATCGCGCCGCCGACGAGGAGCCCGCCGCGGGCGATCGAGAGCACGATGTCCGGCTTGTAGCCGTCGCGGTGGATCTGCTCGGCGAGGTCGCGGGCCCCGTTGCCGAGGTCGTCCCACGTCATCACCTCGCGGTCACTCACCCCGCAAGCCTAACGAGCGCGGCGAGGAGCGTGTCAACTGCGAGCTCGATGTCCTCGGGGCTCGAAAGCTCGTCCGGGTTGTGACTGATGCCGCCGTTCAGAGAGCGGACGAAGAGCATCGAGCTTCGCGGCACGACCATCGCGTCGTGACCCGCGCCCGAGACGAGGCGCGGCGCGTCGGGCAGGACGGCGGCGAAGGCGTCGCCCATGGCCACCGGATCGGACCGCCATTCGACCTCGAAGTCGATCTCGGCGATCGCGCGGTCTAGCTCGGCCGCGTCAGCCGACCGGACGTCGACCGAGACGGTCGCCCGCTCCGGGACGACATTGCTCGCGTTCGGCTCGACCTCGATCGCACCGACCGTCGCCACAGCCCCGGCGCGGGCGCAGCGACGCACGTGCTGGATGAACTCGGCCGCCTTCACGAGCGCGTCGTCACGGGCATCCATCGGCGTCGTTCCGGCGTGGTCCGCTCGGCCCTCGAATGTCTTCGAGCCGCGGGCCTGCCCGGCGATCGCGGTGACGACGCCGAGAGGTTCGCCGAGACGCTCGAGCACCGGCCCCTGCTCGATGTGGACCTCGAGAAACGCGTCGGGATGCTCGGTCAGCCGGCGGCTGCCCATCGGTCCGGTCTCCTCGGCGCGGAAGGCGACGACTGCAAGCGGGACGCCGGTTCGTTCCGCCGCTTCGATCGCGGCAACGACGCCGAGCGCGCCGTCGAAGCGCCCGGCCGTCGGGACGCTGTCGAGATGCGAGCCCGCCCAGATCCGGGCATCGCCGCGACGGCCGAAGAGGTTTCCGGCCTCGTCGACGCTGATCTCGAGTCCAGCCTCGCGCATCCACTCGCCTGCGAGCTCATGTGCAGCGTCCTCCTCGGGTGAATAGCCGCCGCGATGCTGCCCGATCGCATGGATCGCATCGAGGCGGTCGAGGATTCGCGTCACAGACCGAATGGATTCGAAGGACGCGAGCCGGTGTACGTGATCACCGACTTCGTCTCGAGGTAGAGCTCGAGCGTCTCGAGCGAGAGCTCGCGCCCGAAGCCCGACTGCTTGTAACCGCCGAACGGAACCCCGGGAAACGCGGTGTACGGCATGTTGATCCCGACGGTTCCGGCCTCGAGCCGCTGGGCGAGCCGGTGGCCGCGCGCCGGGTCGCCCGTCCAGACCGTCGCCATCAGGCCGTAGCGGTTGTCGTTCGCGAGCCGCACCGCATCGGCTTCGTCTTCGAACGGGATCGCGACGACGACCGGGCCGAAGACCTCCTCCTGCGCGACACGGCTCGCGTTGTCGATGCCCGCGATCACGGTCGGCGGATAGAAGGCGCCGGGGCCCTCGCCGATCGCGCCGCCCGTCGTCACCTCGCCGCCGGACTCTTCGACGAACGCGTGCACCTTCGCGCGGTGCGCGGTCGAGATCAGCGACCCCATCTGCGTCTCGGCGTCGAGCGGATCGCCGACCTTGACGCGCACTGCGAGCTCGCTCACGCGCGAGACGACGTCGTCGTAGACCGTCTTCTCGACGAGCAGACGCGACCGCGCTTCGCACGACTGCCCCGCCGAGTAGAAGATCGACCACACCGAGCTTGCGACCGCGTCGTCGAGATCGGCGTCGGCAAAGACGATCGAGGGGCTCTTGCCGCCGAGCTCGAGGTTGACGCGCTTGAGCGGCAGGGCCGCGAGACGCATCACCTCGGCGCCGGTCGCGGTCGAACCGGTGAATGCGAGCTTGTCGACGCCGGGGTGGCGGACGAGATACGCGCCCACAGTCGGGCCGTCGCCGGGAACGACGTTGATCACGCCCTCGGGGAAGCCGACCTCGGCAGCGAGCTCGGCGATGCGAAGCGCCGAGAGCGGTGTCATCGGATCGGGCTTGAGCACGACGGTGCAGCCGGCCGCGAGCGCGGGCGCGAGCTTCCACGCCGCCATCATCAGCGGGTAGTTCCACGGGACGATCTGCCCGCAGACGCCGACCGGCTCCTTGAGCGAGTAGTAGAGGAGCGAGCCGCCGACCGGGTTCGACCGTCCACCGATCGTCGCGATCGCGCTCGCGTAGAAGCGGAAGTTCTCGATCGACTGGGCGAGCTCGGCCTTGACGGACGAGATCGCCTTGCCGACGTTGCGCGCCTCGAGCTCGGCGAGCTCTTTCCGATTTGCCACGAGCGCGTCCGCGAGCGCGTGCAGAAGCCGCGAGCGCTCGGTCGGGCCGGTCTTGCGCCAGTCGCCCCGGAGCGCAGACCGAGCGGCCATAACCGCGGCGTCGACCTCGGCCGGGCCTGCCAGCTCGACCTCGGCGAGCGGCTCGCCGGTGGCCGGCTCGTAGAGCTGGGTCGCCATCCCTGAGGACGATAATTGTTTCCCATCTTGGATCCGAGGTATGCTCTTTCCATGGCCACGACGGTTCCTGTCAGCGCAGCTCGGATCCCAGACCGCGACCGCCTCCTCGCCGAGCTCCTGGAAGCCGGCCTGACGGCGAAGCCCGTCGGCGAGGTCGAGATCCACGTGACGTGCCCTGACGGGCGCTGCGACGACGCACTCCTCCGCTGGGCCGAAGAGCTCGTGATGCAGGTGGGTGATGCGTTCGTGCCGATCAAGCACGACGGCGTCATCTACATTCGGCCGCCGGTCGGTTGATCGCCGGCACGCCGGCCGTCACGTCAGTCGTACTGTCGCAGCAGGCCGCTGCCTGCGCCGCGAACTGGCAAGCGGGATTCCGATTCGTCGTGTCACACGGCGGGGTCACATGCGAGCATCCGACCGTCCGCCCAGTTTCCGTCTCCGACCGCACCTTCACCGTGCGCGTGCGCATCGCGCATGGTGCAAGCGTCGGACCGGTGGTGATGCGGTTCGTGAGCCTCTCCGATACGAGGCTCGAGTTCGCGTACGGACCGCACACGCTCTGGCTCTACGACGTGATGACGCCGAACGGTGCCGAGGTACTGCAGGTCTCGACCAACACCGGCCGCGTCGAGAACGTCGTGCACATGCCAAAGCTCTACCGGCCGTCACTTGCCGCGGACGACGACGGTCTTTGGCTCGCCGTCGCAACGAATGGCGACTACTCGGACGAGGCGCGCCAGCAGGCGCCGATCTACCGCGTCGCTCTTGGCGCCAAGGCACCGACGCTCGTGCACCGCGGCGGCCGCGCGGCGCTCTGGCTCGTCGCAGCCGGGCACACCGTGTGGGCGGACGTGCTCACGGGTATGCGCGGCGCGAAGCTCTGGCGCTTCGACGAACCGGAAGGCAAAGCACACGCGCTCGCGCCCGCGGGCGAGCTCAACACGTGGGCGGCCGCGGCCGCGCCGGATGGCTCCGCCGTGTGGGCTGTACGCCAGGTACCGGTCGGCGGCAAGTACTACTCGTGCACGGCCGAACGCGTTTTCAGGATCGACGCGCACACAGGTCGGCAATCCCTGGTCGCGACCGTCCCGATCCCGGATCAGACCTGCGGCGATGTGTCGACCGCGACGTTCACCGGCCGAACGTTCTCGTTCGTGCTCGACAGCCGGCTCTACCGCGTCGCGCCCTAACCGCGCTCGAAGAGTGCGGCCTGACCCTGGCCGACGCCCACGCACAACGTCGCGAGCCCGTAGCGTCCGCCGCGACGCCGCAGCTCGTGCAGAAGCGTGACGACGAGGCGCGCGCCGCTCATGCCGAGCGGATGGCCGATCGCGATCGCGCCACCGTTCACGTTTACCTTCCCCTCGTCGAGGCCGAGCTCGCGAATCACGGCGAGCGACTGCGACGCGAACGCCTCGTTGAGCTCGACGAGGTCGAGGTCGCCGACCGAAACGCCGGCCCGCTCGAGCACACGGCGCACGGCCGGAATCGGCCCGATGCCCATCACCCGCGGGTCGACGCCGGCGACGGCCGAGGCGAGGAAGCGGCCGAGCGGCTCGACACCGAGCTCTCGCGCGCGCTCTTCGGAAGCGACGACGAGCGCCGCCGCGCCGTCGTTGATCCCAGACGCATTGCCGGCGGTGACCGTCCCCCCTTCGCGGAAAACAGTCTTCAGAGTTCCGAGCTTCTCGAGCGAGCTATCCGGACGCGGGTGCTCGTCGCGCGAGACGCCGTTCACAGAGATCAGCTCGTCATCGAAGCTGCCCGCGTCGGCCGCGGTCGCCCAGCGCTGCTGCGAGCGTAGGGCGAACGCATCCTGGTCCTCGCGCGATACCTGCCAACGCTCCGCCACGTTCTCGCCGGTCTCGCCCATCGACTCGAGCGGGAACATGCCCTCCATGCGGGGATTCGGAAACCGCCAGCCGAGCTGCGAGTCCCACTCGGTCTCGTCGCCGTAGCCGGGCCGTGCATGCACGAGCGGCGCGCGTGACATCGACTCGACACCACCGGCGACGAAGAGGTCACCATCCCCCGCGATCACCGCGTGACAGGCGCCGACGACCGCCGAGAGGCCGGACGCGCACAGACGGTTTACGGTCACGCCGGCAACCGATTCGGGCAGGCCGGCGAGCAGCGCCGCCATGCGCGCGACGTTGCGGTTGTCCTCGCCCGCCTGGTTGGCGGCGCCGAACCACACGTCCTCGATTGCCTCTGACGGAACACCCGCGCGCTCGACGGCCGCCGCGATCGCGTACGAGGCGAGGTCGTCGGGTCGCACAGCCGACAGCGCACCGTCCCGCCGGCCGACCGGCGTGCGCACCGCGCTCAAGATCACCGCCCTAGGCATGGGCACGAGCGCGCCGGAAGAGCTCGTCCACTGCCTGCCGGCCGCGCTCGCCGTAGTCGGTCGTCAGCTCGTTCACGTACATGGCGACGAAACGATCGGCGGTGGCGCGGTCGATGCCGCGACCGAAGCGCTCCGCGTAGGCGAGAGCCTCCTCTCGGTGCTCGAGGCCGACGCGGATCGCCTCGCCGAGCACGTCGGAGATCTCGCCGAATCGGTCGAGATCGCGGCGCGCGACGTTGACGCCGAGCGGCAGCGGCAGTCCGGTGTCGTTCTGCCACCACTCGCCGAGGTCGAGCAGCTTGCGCAGACCCGCATCCGCGTAGGTGAGCTGGCCTTCGTGGATCAGAAGACCCGCGTCCGCGCGACCGCTCGTCACCTCGTCGAGGATCTCGTCGAACGGCAGCTCACGGACGCGCACTGCCTGGCCGAGCGCGAGTCGCAACACGAGGTAGGCGGTCGTCAGCCTCCCTGGGATCACGATCTCGACCTCAGCGAGGTCGATCTCGTCGCGGGCGACGACGACCGGCCCGTAACCGTCCCCCATCGAGGCGCCGTGAGGCAGCAGCGCGTAGGTGCCGGCAACGTGGGGGTAGGCGCCGGCGGAGATCGCCGTCACCTCGAGCCGCCCCTCGAGCGCCCACTCGTTCAGGGTCTGGATGTCGGAGACGACCTGCTCGAACTCGAGCCCGTGCGTGTCGACGCGACCCGCCTCGAGCGCCCAGAACATGAACGCGTCGTCGGGATCAGCGCTGTGTCCGACACGAATCGCCACCACTTCGACGCTATCGAACTAGAGTGAGGTGGTGAACAGACCGCCCCTCTCCGAGGCGATCCAGGACTACTTGAAGTCGATCTACAAGCTGCAGGAGGAGGGCGGCGGCAGGGTGGCGATCACAGCGGTCGCGCGCGACCAGGGCGTGTCGGCGGCCTCCGCTTCCGCGATGCTGAAGAAGCTCGGGGCGCTCGGCCTGCTCGATCACGAGCCGTACCGCGGGGCGCGCCTCTCGCAGGCGGGCGAGCGGGTCGCGATCGAGGTGATCCGCCACCACCGGCTGCTCGAGCTCTATCTGGCGGAGACGCTCGGCGTCCACGTCGACGATGTGCACGACGAGGCAGACCGACTCGAGCATGTGATCTCCGAGGAGCTCGAGGCGCGCATCGACCGCGCGCTCGGCTTTCCTACGCACGATCCGCACGGGGACCCGATCCCCGATGCGAATCTGCGCTGGCCGCCGGCGAAATCGGGTGCCCGAAGAACAGGCGCTCGAGCGGCTCGAGCAGCTCCTCACGGCGGAACGGCCTGATCTTCGCCGCCGAGCCGTCGGCCTCCGACACGAAGCAGTCGTCCTCGAGGGTCGCGTTCGCGATCTCGAGGACGTCGCCGAGCTCGTAGCCCTGCCAGATCAGGTCGTCGCGGCGGGGCTCGAACGTATCGCGCAGCTGCGGATTGACGGCACGGCAGACGGTCCAGAGCGCGCCCGGCCTCCGCTCGATCCAGATCACCACGCGCTCGGCAGCGCCCGCATCGTCACGACCTTCGACGACACGCTCTGCAAACCGGTCAGCCGAGTTCGCAGGCTTCACGGGATGCGAGTATACGAAAGTAGACTCCCGCCGTGGCGCGTGCACTCGACATCCTGCGGAGCCCGTTCGCGTTCCTGTTCACACGCCCGCAAACGGAGGAGCTCATTGCCGAGCACGTGGTACGCGAGCACCATCGCGGTCGCTCGCTCAGCGACATCCTCGACGACGCGTACGTGAAGAACCGCTGCACGCCCGAACAGGTGCGTCGTGTGCTCGAACGACCAGAGGTGTTGAAGGCGATCGGCGACGACATCGTCGCCGCGCACATCTCAAAGCTCTAGTCCGGCACCCTGCTCGCGCGCGAGCTCGACGACGCGCGCGGCCACCGCGAGATCCCACGCCGCGATGCCGTTCGACTTGAAGACGGCGATGTCGGCGTCGGCCTCCCGGCCCCGAACCTCACCCGCGACCACCTCCTGCAGCTCGTGCACCTCGAGCCAGTCGAGCACTCCCTGTTGCACCGGCTCGATCAGGTCGCCGGACTCGCGCTGCGAGTCCTCGCGCGAATCGCAGCAGACAAACGCCGCGCGTTCGAGCGCCGCGTTGTCGAGCTCGCGTCGGCGAGGGTCGTTCGCGCCGACCGCGCAGACGAGGGCGCCGTCTTGGAGCCATTCGCCTCGAAGGACGGGGTCCTTCGAGGTCGTGACCGTGACGACAACGTCCTGCTCGGCCGCGTCGCGGTGCGACTCGCCGGGCTCGCAGCCGTGTTCGCCACAGAACGCCGTCAGGCGCTCCGAGTTTCGGCAGTAGACGACGACGCGCTCGATCGACGGCACTGCGGCCCGGATCGACGCGATCTGCGTCGCCGCCTGCCAGCCGCAGCCGATCACGCCGAGACTCGACGCGCGCGGCTTGGCGAGATACTTGGCCGCGACGCCGGAGGCCGCGCCCGTGCGCAGCTGGCCGAGCTTGTCGGCTTCGATCACCGCCTCGAGACGCGCGTTCGCGATCGAGAAGAGGAGGACGACGAACGGCGTCCCGCCCGGGAGCCACGCATACGACTTGAGGCCCGCGTAGCCAAGCTCGCTGTCGACGCATGCCATCACGGCGAACGTGCCGTCCTCGAGCGGAAGCCTCTCGCGCGGCCGATTCTCGACCGCGCCTGCCGCGAGGCGGCGAAACGAGTCCTCCACAGCCGCGATTGCGTCGGCCGTCGTCAGAAGCTCGGCGACGTCGGCCTCGCGGAGGTAGAGGGTCATTGTGAACTTAGTTGCACGGTGCGAGGATCATTCCTGGCTCCGTCAATCGAATTAGTTCTTGATGAAGCTGATCTCGCCGTTTCGCTCGACCACCGCCCACTTCACCTCGTCGAGCGACGCGATCTCGTGCAGCCGCGCGGACTCCATCAACTCCTCGATCGTCAGGCGTTCCCGGTGCAAGTTCTTCTCGATCGGCTTGCCGTCCTGCACGATGATCAGCGGCTCGCCTTCGAGCATCGGCCGCAGCCGCGCGAAGCGGAAGCTGAGCCACGACATCGATACCTGCAGGACGGCGAACGTACCGACGATCAGCACGGCACCTGTGACGGAGTAGTCGTCCTGCGTGAGACCCTGCTGAAGCGCGTCCCCGAGGATGATCAGCAGGATCAGGTCGAAGGGCGCGAGCTGTGACAGCTCGCGGCGGCCGATCACTCGTGTCAGCACGAGCACGAACAAGAAGACGACGATCGCGCGAATGACGAGATCCATCAGCGCCTCATGGGTAGATCGTCACGTGGTGGTGGAGGATCAGCACCTTCGTGTTCCCGTCGTCGAGCTCGACGTTCTGCGAGCGGCGCCACGCGACGGTCGTCGCGTTGACCTGGAACTGCATGAAGAGCACGAAGGTGCTGCCCTTCGCGATGTGACCAAGGTCGAACGCAATCCGACCGTCACGGCTCGCCTGACCGAGCGGAGACGGCTCGATCGTGTTGATGCCGATGCCGTTCCCCCAGCCTTCGTCAAGGACGAGCGTCGCCTTTTTCAAGTCTTGCCGTGCGGTGATCCGGAACTGCGCGCTCCAGAGCAGGCCGCTGCGCAGCGTCGACGGTGCGTTCACGGCGAGCGTGGCAGCGGGCGCGCTCGCGACGGTCGTCGCGGGGCGCTGCCCGAAGACGTTCAGGAGTCCGAGGACCGAGACCGCGGCGATGGCGCCGAGCACAACGCGGCGAACGTGCGGGCCGTGCCGCCCGAGGCCCTTCTGGTCGCGATGCCGCAAGAGGACGAGCGTGTCCGGAATCTCGGTCACGCGTCTTCAACGGCGAAAACGCTGGCGAAGATGCGCCCGGCATGAATCGAACATGCGACCTCTGCCTCCGCAGGGCAGCGCTCTATCCCCTGAGCTACGGGCGCTGGGATTGGTCAGACGGTGCCAGGATCATTCCTGGCTCCGTGACCTCAGGAGTGTAGCCGGGCGGGTCTGCCGCCGATCTCGAGCTCAGCGCCTTCCGGCACCTCGACGCGCACGTACGCGAGCGCGAGACCGGGCACTGCGCTCGTCACGCGGCCGACAGCGTTGCCCTCGTGGCGGATCTCGTCGGCTTGCTTCGCGTCTCCCTCGACGTCGAGCACACGGAGGACGCGGTTGACGTGGCCGCGGTTGTGCAGGCGTGCGAGCGGCTCCTGGCCCGGGTAGCAGCCCTTCGTAAACGAGACTGCGCGTTCGTCGAGCCCTGCCTCCGCGGGAAGGATCCCGTCGTCGATCTCCCGCCCCCAGCGCGGTGTACGCGCGAGGATGCGCAGCCGTTCGAGCTCCTCGTCGGCAGGCTCGGGGAAGGTGGCGGGATCGAGCACCTCGAAAGCACGCTCGCCGTAGTCGTGGTTCGGGATCCCTTCGGCGTCGCCGAGCACGATCGCGGAGGTGTGCTCCTCGAACTCGATCTCGCAATGCGACGCGATTCGCATCCGACGCAGGTGGTCGAGCACGACCGGGCCGAGCTCGGGCTCGGTGAGGAGCAGGAAGTCGTCGTCGCCGCGCCGCCAGACGAGGAGCGGCGCGATCACGCGCCCTTTCGGAGTCAGCAGCAGCGCTTCGCACGACTCGGCTGCGAGCACGTCGTTCGAGACGATGCGCTGCAGCAGGTCGCCTGCGTCCGGCCCTTGCACGCGGACGTATGCGCGCGGGCGGATGTACGACTTCGTCAGAACACCCACCCGAACTAGTGTAGGCATCGTGTTCCGGTCGATGGCGGAAAAGAAGGTGCGCGCCGCGGGCTTCGACCCGTCGCGGCTGCCGCCCGGGCAGTACCTCACGCAGAAGTGGCCGGTGCTGCACGCCGGCGACGTGCCTCACGTCGACATCGGAACGTGGAGCTTTCGCGTCTTCGGCGAGGTCGAGCGGGAGATCACGCTCGGCTGGCGCGAGTTCAACGAGCTGCCGCGATCCTCGAACGTGCAGGACATCCACTGCGTCACGCGCTGGAGTCGCTTCGACGCCGGGTTCGAAGGCGTTCACTGGCGCGAGCTTGCGAAGCTCTGCCGGCCGAAGCCCACGGCGAACTTCGTGATCGCGCACGCGGAACACGACTTCACCTCGAACGTGCCGATCTCGTTTCTCGAGGACGAGAAGGCTCTGCTCGCAACGCACGCAGACGGCGAGCCGCTCCCGGCTGAGCACGGCGGCCCGATGCGGCTCGTGATCCCCGGCAAGTACTTCTGGAAGAGCGCCAAGTGGCTGCGCGGGATCGAGCTCTCGCCGATCGATCGCCTCGGCTTCTGGGAGCGCTACGGCTACTCGAACGATGCCGATCCCTGGAAGGAAGAGCGCTACAGCTTCTGAGCTCGAATCACTCGAACGGGGGATGAGCCGCGGTCGGCGGCCGCCGATACGAGAGCCAGTACCAACCCTCACCCCTGACGTAATCCCCTGATGAATTGCGAAGAGCCTCTCCCCGGAGGCTCTTCGTCTATTCGCGAACAAAAATCGAAGGGCCCCTGACGGGGCCCTTCGGCGTTCGCGAGCGTTTGCGCTCTGACTACATCATCCCCGACATGTCGGGCATTGCCGGCCCGCTTTCCTTCTGCGGAGCCTCGGCGACGATCGCCTCGGTCGTCAGGATGTTCTTGCCGATCGACGCCGCGTTCTGCAGCGCCGAGCGCGTCACCATCGTCGGATCGACGACGCCGGCCTTGACGAGATCGACGACCTCGCCGGTGTCGACGTTCAGGCCCTGACCCGGCTTCGCGCCGCGGACCTCGTTGATCACGACCGAGCCCTCGAGGCCCGCGTTGGTCGCCAGCTGGCGAAGCGGCTCCTCGAGCGAGCGCAGGATGATCTGCGCGCCCGTCTTCTCGTCGGCCTCGAGTGCGTCGGCGGCTGCCTGGACTGCGCCCGTCGTGTTCAGCAGCGCGACGCCGCCACCCGGGACGATGCCTTCCTCGAGCGCCGCGCGAGTCGCCTGAAGCGCGTCCTCGACACGGTGCTTCTTCTCCTTCATCTCGGTCTCGGTCGCAGCGCCGACCTTGACGACCGCAACGCCGCCCGAGAGCTTCGCGAGGCGCTCCTGGAGCTTCTCGCGGTCGAACTCGGAGTCGGTCGTCTCGATCTCGGCCTTCAGCTGCTTGATCCGCGACTTGATCGCCTCGGACTCGCCGGCGCCGTCGACGATCGTGGTCGAGTCCTTGTCGACGACGACCTTGCGGGCACGGCCGAGCTGAGCGAGCTTCGTGTTCTCGAGCTTGAGGCCCATCTCCTCGGTGATCACCTCGCCGCCGGTGAGGATCGCGATGTCCTCGAGCATGCGCTTGCGGCGATCGCCGAAGCCCGGCGCCTTGACGGCGACGGCCTGGAAGGTGCCGCGGAGCTTGTTGACGACGATCGTCGCGAGCGACTCGCCCTCGACGTCCTCGGCAACGATCAGCAGCGGCTTGCCGGCCTGGATCACCTGCTCGAGCAGCGGCAGAAGATCCTTGATGCCGCCGAGCTTCTGGTTCGCGATCAGGACGTAGGGGTCGTTCAGGACCGCTTCCATCCGCTCGCTGTCGGTGATCATGTAGGGCGACAGATAGCCCTTGTCGAACTGCATGCCCTCGGTGAACTCGAGCTCGAGGCCGAAGGTCTGGCCCTCCTCGACGTTCACGACGCCGTCCTTGCCGACCTTTTCGATCGCCTCGGCGATCACGTCGCCGATCTCACGCTCGCGCGAGGAGATCGTCGCGACGCGCGCGATGTCCTCCTTGCCGGAGATCTCGGTCGACTGCTCGGCGAGGTTCTTGACCGCCGCTTCGACGGCCTTCTCGATGCCACGCTTGAGCGCGATCGGGTTCGCGCCGGCCGAGACGTTCTTGAGGCCCTCGCGGACGATGGCCTGCGCCAGAACGGTCGCGGTGGTCGTGCCGTCGCCGGCAACCTCGTTCGTGGCTGTCGCCACCTCGCGCACGAGCTGCGCGCCCTGGTTCTCGAAGACGTCCTCGACTTCGATCTCGCGGGCGATCGTGACGCCGTCGTTCGTGATCGTCGGCGCGCCGAACTTCTTGTCCAGCACGACATAGCGACCCTTGGGGCCAAGCGTAACCTTGACCGCGTCTGCGAGGGTGTCGACGCCGCGCTGGAGCGAGCGGCGTGCGTCCTCGTTGAACTTCAACTCCTTGTGAGCCATTGTCTCCTACTACCTCCTCTAGGCCTTCGCGCCGGCCAGCTCGCGGTCGCCGACGACCTTCGCGAGAACGTCGCTCTCACGCAGGATCAGGTAGTCGGAGCCCTCGATTCTGATCTCGGTGCCGCCGTACTTGGAGAAGACGACCGTGTCGCCCTCGTTGACATCCATCGGAATTACTTCGCCGGTCTCGCTCGAGCGGGCGCCAGGCCCGGTAGCGACGACGGTGCCGCGCTGCGGCTTCTCGACCGCCGTATCCGGCAGGACGATCCCGCCGACGGTGGTCTGCTCCTCTTCGAGGGCCTCCACGATCAGACGGTCGCCAAGCGGTTTCAGGTTCATTCCAGCCTCCACGAATGACAGATTGCTTCGACAGAAAAACAGTCGGCACTCAAGGTGGGAGAGTGCCAGCGCCGACAGCATAGCCGAAAGATCTCAGTCTGCAAGGCTTAGGTCCTGCTGCTCCCGGTCGGCGCCATGAGGCGTGAGTTCTCGGCCGGCGGGGTGCTCGTCCGGAGGCTTCGGGGACGCTGGATGATGGCCGCGATCCGGCCTGCCGGCCGCCCGGCAGGCCTCTGGGCGCTCCCGAAGGGCCAGATCGACGAGGGCGAGTCGGGCGAGGAGACCGCCCTCCGCGAGGTCGCGGAGGAGACCGGGGCCCGCGGCCGCTCGCTCGGGAAGCTGGGCGACGTCCGCTACTGGTTCAACTGGGAGGGCGAGCGGGTGTTCAAAGTCGTCTCGTTCTTCCTCGTCCGCTACGAAAGCGGCAAGCTCGGAGAGATCCCGGAGGCGTTCCGGCACGAGGTCGAGGAGGTGCGCTGGCTGCCCCTCGACGAAGCCCCGAAGGTGCTCGCCTACCAGGGCGAGCGGCGCGTGGCCGAGCGGGCACGCGCGGTTCTCGCCGGAGAAGACGAACTATGATCCGCCCCGCTTGCCCTCCTACGCGCTGAATTTCTACTCGCCCGTGGTCGAGGCGCAGCTGCGCTCGCACCGCAAGACGGCGACGATCCGGCTGGGCGACAAGTCGCGCAAGTACCAGAAGGGAATGATCGTCTCGGTGCTCGTCGGCGCCCGCTTCGGTCCCCGCCAGCACGTGTTCGACGCCGTCATCGACAAGGTCGAGGTCAAGCCGCTCGGCGAGCTCTCGCCGCGCGAGATCGAGCACGACAACCCCGAGATCAGACGGCCCGAGGAGATGGCGAACTTCCTCTCGCAGCTCTACAACCGCGAGGTGTCGCCTGACGCGACCGTGACGGTCATCCGCTTTTCGGCGATCAAGAACGCCGGATTCTGACGCCGTTCAGCTCCGCGGCGCGCAGCGGCCCGCCACAGCTCTCGCACTCGACCGCGAACGCCGACGAGAAGGGCGCCGTGCACGCCGGGCAACGGTGCAGGAGCTCGCCGCCGCAGGCGGGGCAGGCCGCCGGCAGGTCGGTCTCGTATGCCTCGAACCAGCGCTGCGCGCCGCCGCAACGGAGGCAGAACGCGGCCCAGTCGCCGAGCACCTTGCGCCGCTCGTCGCGCAGCCAGTCGGATGCCCTTCCCACGCTTCCTGACGATAGCGGCGGGGTAGAGTTGCATCCGGTTATGGCGACTGCGCGCGTAGCCGACCCGGCTGGGTCGCTCGGCGAAGTGAAGGAGTGGGGCCTCGACCGCGAGGACCTGCTCGGCATCTACCGCAACATGCTGATGACGCGCGGCATCGAGGAGCGGGGCCACATCCTCTACCGCCAGGGCAAGATCCCGGGCTCGTTCTATACGGGCCGCGGCAACGAGGGCGCGGCGGTCGGCGTCGCGACCGCGATGGCGCCTGACGACGTCGGCACGCCGCTCCACCGCGACATGGGCGTGCACATCACGCGCGGCGTCGAGGCATGGCGGATCTTCGCCAACTACATGGCGCGCGTCGACGGGCTCGCGCACGGCCGCGACGGCAACGTGCACATGGCCGACGAACGCCTCGGGCTGATCGCGATGGTGTCGCACCTGCCGGCGATGCTTCCGGTCGCGGTCGGCTGTGCGCTCGCGTTCCGCATCCGCGAGGAGAAGCGTGTCGCGTTCGGCTGGTTCGGCGAGGGCGCATCCGCGCGCGGCGACACGCACGAGGCGATGAACTTCGCGGGTGTACGCCGCCTGCCGGTCGTGTTCATCTGCGACAACAACCAGTGGGCGTACTCGACGCCGACGCATCTCGAGTACGCGGTCGAGCATCTCGCCGACCGCGCGCAGGCCTACGGCTTCGAGGG
>DASYAO010000124.1:0-7217 GCA_036501285.1 Gaiellaceae bacterium | reverse complement strand
GCCGATCTCGCCGAACGCGCCGAGGCCGGAGCGAACGGGCACGTTCTTCGCGGCCGATGCGATCGCCAGGGCGATGCCGAGATCGGCGCCCGGCTCGTCGATTCGCACCCCGCCCGCAACGTTGACGAACACGTCGGCCCCCCCGAGCGGCAGGCCGGCGTGCCGGGCGAGCACGGCGACGATCATCGCGAGGCGCTTCGGGTCGACGCCGGTTCCAACGCGGCGCGGCATCGCGAGGTCGGTCGGCGAGACGAGCGCCTGGATCTCGAGCGGGATCGGCCGCGTTCCCTCGAGGGCGCAGGTCACGGCGGAGCCGACCTCGCCGGCCTCGGTCTGGCCGAAGATTGCCGACGGGTCGGGCACCCCGACGAGACCGGCGCCTGTCATCTCGAAGACGCCGAGCTCGTTCGTCGAGCCGAAGCGGTTCTTCACGGCGCGCAGCACGCGATGCGCGTGGTAGCGGTCGCCCTCGAACTGGAGCACGCAGTCGACGAGATGCTCGAGGACGCGCGGGCCGGCGACCGAGCCGTCCTTCGTCACGTGGCCGACGAGGAACGTTGCGACGCCCGCCGACTTCGCGACGCGCAGCAGGCGCGCGGCCGCTTCCCGAACCTGCGCCACCGACCCGGGCGCGGAGCCGAGCTCGGCGGCGTAGAGCGTCTGCACCGAGTCGATCACGCAGACGTCGGGACGCTCGCGCTCGAGCGTCGCGCAGACGGCATCGAGCTCGGTCTCGGCGAGGATCTCGACGTGGTCGCAGCCGCCGAGGCGCGCGGCGCGGAGCTTCACCTGCGCGACCGACTCCTCGCCGGTGACGAGCAGCGCGCGCCGCTCGGTCGACATGAAACCGAGCGCCGAGAGGAGCAGGGTCGACTTACCGACGCCGGGCTCGCCGCCGACGAGCACGAGCGAGGCCGCGACGAGGCCGCCGCCGAGCACGCGGTCGAGCTCGTCGACACCGGTGGGGATGCGCTTCGACTCCTCGACCTCGACGTCGACGAGGCGCAGCAGGGGACGCGCCGTGGCAGCCTGGGGTGCGCCCACACGTTCCTCGACGAGCGTCCCGAACGCGCCGCAACCGGGACAGCGTCCGAGCCAGCGCCCGCTGACGGTGCCGCACTCGCTGCACGCATGCTGGATCGCCGCCGCCTTCGCCACGCGATCACGGTACGCGTAGGTCCCGACGGCAATCGAGCCAACTCCGTAACAATCGACCGGTGCAGTACCGGCAACTCGGGGACAGCGGCATCGAGATCTCCGAGATCGGGCTCGGCTCGTGGCTCACCTACGGCGCAAGCGTCGACAGTTCCGCCGCTGAGGCGTGCGTCGATGCCGCGTTCGACGAGGGAATCACGTTCATCGACACCGCGAACGTCTACGGCCAGGGTGGCGCCGAGGAGTTCCTCGGCGAGGTGCTGCCGAACCGCCCGCGCGATTCGTACGTGCTCGCGACGAAGCTCTTTTTCCCGATATCGCCCACGGACCGCGGGCTCTCGCGCGAGCAGGTGTACAAGCAGATCGATGCCTCGCTGCGACGGCTGCGCCAAGACTACGTCGATCTCTATCAGTGCCATCGCTACGACGCTTCCACGCCGCTCGACGAGACGATGGACGCGCTCTCCGAGGTCGTGCGCGCGGGCAAGGCTCGTGCGATCGGTTTCTCGGAATGGAATCCCTCGCAGATCCGCGCGTCGCTCGAGCTGTCGCCACAGTCGGTGAAGTTTGTGTCGTCGCAGCCGCAGTACTCGATGCTATGGCGTGAGCCGGAGGCAGAGGTGTTCCCACTCTGCGCCGCGAACGGGATCTCGCAGGTCGTCTGGTCGCCGCTCGCGCAGGGCGTGCTCACCGGCAAGTACAAACCGGGTGAGCGGCCACCCCAAGGCTCGCGGCTCGCAGGCGACGACGGCTCGTGGATGTCCGACTTCACGAGCGACGACGTTCTGACGCGGGTGCAGCAGCTCGGCGGCGTCGCCGAGCGGCTCGGGATCACGACGGCGCAGCTCGCGATCGCCTGGGTGCTCCGCGCAGAGAATGTCGCCTCCGCAATCGTCGGCGCGTCGAGGCCCGAGCAGGTGCGCGCGAACGCGTCGGCTTCAGGAATCGCGCTCGACGACGCGACGCTCGCCGAGATCGACTCCATCCTTGCCTGATGGCGCGGCTACGGAGCCGGCGTGAGGTCGTCGACCGCTGTACCGCGTTGACGACGCTCGTGCGCGAGGCGCTCTCGCAGCTCCCTGCCGGCGGAGACGACCCGGCGATCGTCGACGCGGTCTGGCAGGCGGAAGGACTCGGCATGCTGCTTTGGGCTCTGGGCCGAATCGAGCTCCCGCCCTACGACCTCGCGTTCGACCATGACCGCCTGTTCGCGACGACGCTCGACGGCGCGACGCTGCGCAGTGCAGAGGAGATCGAGCAGGCTCGGCAGATTGCGCGCATCTGGCACTGGCGCGCGCGCACGAGCATGCTGCAGGCCGAAGGCACGACCGTGCTGCCGGAGCGCTGGCAGTCGTTCGAGCAGCTGATCGCGACGACGGCGGTGCGCGGTCACGAGCAGGGATTGCTGCCACGTCCGCTTCGCGGTGACTTCCCCGCGTTCGGGAAGGTCTACCGCGAGCTCTCGTCCGACGAACGCATCGAAGCGGAGTCGATCGCCTGGGAACGTCACCGCGCGCTCAACTGGCTCTGCGGCCGCGGCGCATCGTGGGACGACACGCCAGCCGATACTTGAACGAATGAGGGGCGCCTTGCGGCGCCCCTCTTGCGGCTCGGGAGGGGAACGGAGCGGGTGTTACGCGGTTGCCGTCGCTGCGGCAGCGGACGGCGTCAGGCTGCGCGGGCCGTTCGGCCGCTGCGACTGCGTCTGCGAGCCCGCACCGGCGTGCGCCTTCGGCTGGACGAGGCAGCCGGCGAGCTTCACGTCACCCGCCTGCGAGAGGAAGATCGAGCCTTCGCCGACGGCGAGGTCGTCCGTCGACTCGAGCCGGCCGTGACAATCGCGCACGATCGTGTTCGCGTCGTACGTGAGCTGCACGGTCACCTTGTCCTGCCGCATGATCGTCAGCGAGCCGTTGCCGACCTGCATGATCCGGCCGCGGTTGTAGTCGAAGTCCTGCGTGCTGCCGTCGAAGTAGAGGACGTCGATCGTCCCGGTGGTCGAGGTCGCGGCCGGGCCGGCGATCTCTGACGGGTCGCCGCCCATCGGGGCGTTCGGCCCCTTGATGTTGCGGATGATGTCCGCGTTTCCATTCTGCGAGACGACTGTCGCGACCTGGCCCTTCTGCAGGTTGGACAGGTTGTACGTCGAGCCGTCGTTGCGGACGACCGTGCTCGAGGTGATCGCGAATGTGACCTTCAACTTGTCATGGCGGGTCAACGTGATCGAGCTCGACGAGAGATCGGTGATCAGACCGCGATCCCAGTTCCAGCTCTGCTGCGAGCCGTCCTTGTAGGTGAGGCTGCCGACAGCGTGAACGGCGCCGGCCAGCGGGCCCTTCACGGTGGGCTGATCCGCCGCGAACGCACTACCGGCGACGAGGCAGAAGGCGAGAACACAGACGAGAATGATGCGCTTGGACATCGAGGGCTCCTTGGGAGTGAGGGGGGAAATGGCCTTCATGGCAAGCAGCATCGGGCCGTTCTGTCAGGCGAACCTCCGGCCTCGATCAGGCGGCTGTAAGCCGTCGTAAGCGCTCCGTAAAAAGGAATCCCTTGGATCAGGGACGGAGACGGGGCATACTTTCGCCGTGGTCCCGAGGTATCTGACGGCCGCGGTCGTGGCTGCAGCGTCGATCGCACTCGCGTCGGGCGCCGCGGCAGGAGCACGACACGAAGGCGGCGCGGTCAAGCTCACGGCGACGACGAAGACGGCGTGGATGGAGGTGAAGGGCCACATCCGCATCTCCGGCACCGCGACGCCGCATCCTTCCGGCCTCACGGTCGGCCTCGAGCAGCGTCAGGGCACGAGCTGGGTTTCAGTCGGGAACACGAAGCCCGTCGGCGCCTCGGGGGCGTACTCGTTCATCGCGACCGCGGGCACAGTCGGCCTGACCGGCTTCCGGGTCGTGACGAGGGAAAACAGCGCGGTGGTGAGCGCATCCGCCTCGGTGCCGATCCGCGTGCTCCACTGGACGCCGTTCCTCGGCAACCCGATCTTCGCCGACGCGATCCCCGACCCGGGCGACGGCGATCTCAGCACTGACGCAGTTTCGTCGCACGGCGTCAACTACACGGACGCGTTCGCGATGGATCCCGGCTGTTACAACCAGTGGGATGGGAACGCCTGGGTCGACTACATGCTCTTCCGCAAGTACGAGTCGTTCACGGCGACGCTCGGGATCGACTCCGGCGCGCCGAGTGACCAGACGGCGACCTACAGCCTGATCGGCGGCGGCAAGAAGCTCGCCTCGGGAACGCTGACCTACAACTCGGCGACGAAGATCAAGGTCTCGCTCGACGGCCTCTACAGGCTGCGGGTCCTGATCAACATCCCGGATCCGTACCACGCAGCGGGCTGCACGCTCGCCTTCCCGCAGGTCGTCTTCGGCGACCCGCAAGTGCTCGGGCCGTAGGTTTCGTCGGGACCGGCTGTCGCTTCGAGACACCGTCGAAGAGCGGACAGCAGAGCTACGTTCTCGATTGCGCGTGAGTGATGCTGAGGATCTCATCCGGCTCGTCGTCGACCGAGTCCAAGGGCAGATCAACGCCCAGTTGGCCGCGGACGATGCTGTCGATCTCAAGGCGCTGGGCGTTCTCGCAGCCGATGCGGCAGCAGTGGGTGTCCTCGTCGCGTCACGCCCGTCACTCAACCCGTTCTGGTGGGCCCCGATGGTCGTCTTGGCGCTGGCAGGTTTGGTGCTGCTCTTCGTGGTCTACCCGGTGGAGCTCGAGACGGGCCCGCGCTGGACGCAGTGGTACGCGACCTTCGGTGGCTCCGCATTCGCAGATGCGGGCCGCCAGATGCTCGTCGATCTCACGGACGTTCTTGAGAAGAACAAGCGAGTCACGCGCAGAAACGGGATCGTGTTCAAGGCCGGGTTTGTGACGATGCTGGTGGGGTTGATCGGATGTGTCATCGTCGGCCTCGATCGCCCATGAGACTTCGGCGTACACTTTTCGTTGTGTCCGATAGCTCGAAGGCGCCGCCGCCGAAGCCAGCACCGGCTCCACCTCTGCCGCGTCCGTCCAAGGTCCCGCGCGAGGTGATCGAAAAGGGCATCGGCGGCGGCGGCAGGACGAAACCCGCCTAGGGCGCACGGACGCTGGCCTGGGCGAGCGATCCATACCTCCGACGTCGAAGTCGACGCTACAGGCGCGCTAGTCGGAGTCGGTCGAGGGCTCGTCGCCCTCGGATTCGCCGCCCGAAGCGGGGGCGCCCACGGTCGCCGGCTCAGGCGGCGATGTCGGCGGGATCACCTCGATGTCGATCTCTTCTTCGTTCTTGGGCTTGACGACGATCGTCGAGCCTGGCGACATCGAGCGGCCGAGGACGTAGTCGGCGAGCGGGTCCTCGATCAGGCGCTGGATCGCGCGGCGCAGCGGCCGGGCGCCCATCGCCGGGTCGTAGCCCTTCGCGACGAGCATCTCCTTCGCCTCGAGGGTGAGCTCGATCGTGACCTCGTGCTCTGCGAGCTGCACGCGCAGCCGGTTGAGCATCAGGTCGACGATCTGCAGGATCTCGTCCTTCGTCAGCTTCGGGAAGACGATCACCTCGTCGATGCGGTTCAGAAGCTCGGGGCGGAAGACCTTCTTCAGCTCGCCCATGACGCGCGTCTTCATGTCGTCGTACGAGAGGCCGGTGTCGTCGCCGATCGTGAAGCCGAGCGCCTGGTTCTTCGAGATCGCCGCGGAACCGATGTTCGAGGTCATGATCACGATCACGTTGCGGAAGTCGACCTTGCGTCCCTGCGAGTCGGTGAGCTTCCCGTCCTCCAGGATCTGCAGGAGGATGTTGAAGACGTCCGGGTGCGCCTTCTCGATCTCATCGAAGAGGACGACCGAGTACGGCTTGCGGCGCACGGCCTCGGTGAGCTGGCCGCCTTCGTCGTAGCCGATGTAGCCCGGGGGCGAGCCGACGAGCCGCGACACCGCGTGCTTCTCCATGTACTCCGACATGTCGATCTGGATCATCGCGTCCTCGTCGCCGAACAGGAAATCGGCGAGCGTGCGCGCAAGCTCGGTCTTCCCCACGCCCGAGGGGCCGAGGAAGATGAACGAGCCGGTCGGCCGCTTCGGGTCCTTGATGCCGGCGCGCGCGCGGCGGATCGCCTTCGAGACGGCGATGATCGCGGCGTCCTGGCCGATGACACGCTTGTGCAGCTCCTCCTCCATCCGGATGAGCTTCTGCGACTCGGCCTCGGTGAGCTTGAAGACGGGGATGCCCGTCCACATCGAGACGATGTCTGCGATCTCGTCCTCGCCGATCTGCGGCTGCTCGATCTGCTCCTGGTTGCGCCAGTCCTCCTCGAGCTCTCGCTTCTTCTGCGTCAGCTTGCGCTCCTTGTCGCGCAGCGAGGCGGCCTTCTCGAACTCCTGGTTCTCGATCGAGTCTTCCTTGTCTTTCCGGACGCGCTCGATCTCGTCCTCGAGCTCGCGGTAGCGCGGCGGCGCGGTCATCGTCTTGATGCGCATGCGCGACGCTGCCTCGTCGATCAGGTCGATCGCCTTGTCGGGCAGATGCCGGTCCTGGATGTAGCGGTCGGCGAGCGTCGCCGCTGCGTCGAGTGCGTCGTCGGTGATCTTGCAGCGGTGATGTGCCTCGTACCGGTCCCGCAGGCCGCGCAGGATCTGCACCGTGTCTTCCGTCGAAGGCTCCTCGACGCGGATCTGCTGGAAGCGGCGCTCGAGCGCTGCGTCGCGCTCGAGGTACTTGCGGTACTCGTCGAGCGTCGTCGCGCCGATCGTCTGCAGCTCGCCGCGCGCAAGCGCAGGCTTGAGGATCGAGGCAGCGTCGATCGCGCCCTCGGCAGCGCCGGCGCCGACGAGGTTGTGCAGCTCGTCGATGAACAGGATGATGTCGCCGCGCTGGGTGATCTCCTTCATCACCTTCTTCAGGCGCTCCTCGAACTCACCGCGGGACGTCGAGCCCGCGACGAGCGCGGCGAGGTCGAGCGTGTAGATCTGCTTGCCCTTGAGGATGTCGGGCACCTGGTTGCCGCTGATGCGCGCGGCGAGGCCTTCGACGACGGCGGTCTTGCCGACGCCCGGCTCGCCGATCAGCA
>DASYAO010000123.1:0-6668 GCA_036501285.1 Gaiellaceae bacterium | reverse complement strand
CCCCAAACCGCGTCGTCGTTCACGTCCGCCTCGACGTAGGCCGCCGCGGTCGCGTCGGCCGACGCGGCCATCGCGTGCTCGTGGTAATCGCGGATGCTGACCGAGATCCCGAACTGCCGGTCGAACGCGTCGACGAGCGCGGCGATCGGGCCGTTCCCGACGCCGGTCACCTCCATCGGCTCGCCGTCGACGTTCAGCGCCGCGACGATGCGATCCTCCTCGGCGCTCCAGTGGGTGTACGAGACGATCTCGTAGGGGCGCGTGTGCGCGAGGTAATGCTCGTGGAATGCCGCGAGCAGCTCGTCGGCGCTCAGCTCGTCGCCGCGAGCGTCTGTGATCGCCTGCACCTTCTGCGCGAAGTCGACCTGCAGTCCCCGTGGAAGCTCGAGACTGTGCTCGGTCTCCATCAGGTACGCGACACCGCCTTTGCCCGACTGCGAGTTGACGCGGATGATCGCCTCGTACGTCCGTCCGAGGTCGAGCGGGTCGATCGGCAGGTAGGGCACGTCCCACTGCTCGGAGTTCGAGCGCTGCTGCGCGTACATGCCCTTCTTGATCGCATCCTGATGCGACCCGGAAAAGGCCGTGTAGACGAGCTCGCCCGCCCACGGGTGCCGCGGATGGATCGGAAGCTCGTTGCACTCCTCGACGATGCGCTTCGCCTCGTCGATCTGCGACAGGTCGAGCTGCGGATCGACACCCTGCGTCAGCAGGTTGAGCGCGATCGTGACGAGGTCGACGTTGCCGGTGCGCTCGCCGTTGCCGAAGAGCGTTCCCTCGACGCGGTCGGCGCCGGCCATCAGCCCGAGCTCGGCAGTCGCGACGGCGGTACCGCGGTCGTTGTGCGGATGAACGCTGAGGACGATGTGGTCGCGGCACGAGACGTGACGCTGGAACCACTCGAGGCGATCGGCGTAGATGTTCGGCGGGAATGCCTCGACCGTCGTCGGCAGGTTGACGATCATCTTCTCGTCGCGCGTCGGGCCCCACTCGGCGATCACGGCCTCGCAGACCTCGAGCGCGTAGTCGAGCTCCGTCCCGTGGAAGCTCTCGGGCGAGTACTCGAACATGATCTCCGTCGAGGTCTGTGCTGCGCGCTCCTTGCAAAGTGCCGTCCCGCGCACCGCCAGGTCGCGAATCCCGTCCTTGTCGAGCCGGAAGACGACGCGCCGCTGCGTCTCCGAGGTCGAGTTGTAGAGGTGCACGATCGCGCGACGCGCGCCTTCGATCGCCTCGTAGGTGCGCTCGATCAGCTCAGGACGCGCCTGGGTCAGCACGGCGATCGTCGTATCCACGGGAATCAGCTCGTCCTCGACCAGCCGGCGCACGAAGTCGAAGTCCGTCTTCGAGGCAGCCGGGAAGCCGACCTCGATCTCCTTGATCCCGAGCTCGAGCAGGAGATCGAACATGCGCTGCTTGCGCACGGCGTCCATCGGCTTCACGAGCGACTGGTTGCCGTCGCGCAGGTCGGTCGAGCACCAGACCGGCGCGCGGTCGACGACGCGGTCCGGCCAGGTGCGGTCGGCCAGCTCGACGGTGGGGTAGGGACGGTATTTCCAATACGGCATCGGCATCGGGACTCGACTCCTCAGAGGACGTAGTTCTCCCTTTGGTGCATGGGAGCTGGGACGGGTATGTCGCGCGAAAGCCTCTCCCCTAGCGGGGAAGGAGGAGGAGTCCGAGAGCGAGTCCGGCGCGCATCGTGATTGACGATACCTGCGGCGGGGCCCGGCCGCAACGCATTTGCAGGGGTATCCTCTGTGCGCGGTGGATGAGGCAGTTCTCGCCGAAGTGCGGGCGATCGGCGCCTCGACGTCGGACGCACCGGGCGTACACGAGCGCGACCAGGTCGCAGCCCGCGTCGCTGCGCTCGTCGCCGACCCGGACGGTGCCGAGGCGCGTCGCGAGTTCGTCCGCTGGGCCGAGCGCACGGCAACGCGTGGGCCGACGGCCGAGATGCGATCGGCCGCGCGGATGCTGGTCGTCCTCCTTCGTGACGGAACGCCGCCGGCGGTCCTCCACACCGTCGATCCCCCGGTCAGCTTCCACGTCAACCCGCGCATCGCGCTCGTCACCGGCGTCGTCGTCGCGTGCGTGGCAGCGGGCGGCGTGATGGCGGCGCGTGAAGTGTCGATTCCGACGCTGCGCGTCTCGGGCCCGTCGACGAAGGCTCCGGTGGGTCCCGCACTCGACGGCAAGCTCGTCTTCAAGGCAACCGGCAGCACGGCGCTCCTCCGCCGTGAACGGTGGACCCTCGACGGGCAAAGCGTGACGCGGCTCGTGCAACGCGAGCGGGGAGTCGCCGTCTTCCGCCCCGGACATCTCGACGAGGGTGGACACGAGCTCTCGGTCACCGCCGGCGGCGGCCTCTTCGGTGCGACCGGCCGCAAGACGATCGACTTCGCGGTCGATCTGACGCCGCCGCTCCTCGACGTGCCGGGGCCGTTCCACACGAAGGCGTGGCAGCCACTCCACGTGACCGGTCACACCGAAGACGGGGCGCGCGTCACGGTCGCCGGTCTCGAGGCCGCGGTCGTCGACGGCGGCTTCACCGTGACCGTGCCCGCACCACAGCCGCGGACGATCACCGTCGTTGCCACCGATCCCGCCGGGAACTCGACCGTCGAGGAGCAGGCGCTCACCGTCACGCCACGCCGGCCGCCGGCGCCGATGCGCGCCGTGCACGTGACGGCCGACGCATGGGCCAACGCGCCACTCCGTGCCGGCGTGATGGCGCTGATCAAGGCGCACCGGATCAACACCGTCGAGATCGACCTGAAGGACGAAGGCGGAATCGCAGGCTGGAATCCGCCGGTGCCGCTCGCGCGGACGATCGGCGCGGCGCAGCCGATCTTCAACCTGAAGTCGACCGTGCGCCTCTTGCATTCGCTCGGCGTGCGCGTCGTCGGCCGCATCGTCTGCTTCCGCGATCCGATCTTCGCGACGGCCGCGTGGAACGGCGGCCGGCGCGACGAGGTCGTGCAGACGCCGACGCACGGCGAGTACTCGGGCTACGGCGGCTTCTCGAACTTCGCGAACCCGGTCGTGCGCGCGTACAACGTCGCGATCGCCGTCGCGGCCGCGAAGGACGGCGTCGACGACATCCTCTACGACTACGTGCGCCGTCCCGACGGGCCGATCACTTCGATGCGCTTCCCAGGGCTGCACGGCAAACCGTCGGCCGCGATCGTCGACTTCCTACGACAAACACGGCTCGCGCTCAGGCCTTACCATGTTTTTCTCGGCGCGTCGGTGTTCGGCGTCGCCGCGACGCGTCCCGACCAGGTCGCGCAGGACGTGCCGGAGATGGCACGGCAGGTCGACTACATCGCGCCGCTCGACTACCCGTCACACTGGGGTCCCGGCGAGTACGGCGTCCCGGATCCGAACGCTGAGCCGTACGCGATCGTCGTGCGCTCGCTCGGCGACTTCGAAAAGGACGTCGTCGGCACGCCGGCGCGCCTCGTCCCCTGGCTCCAGGACTTCTCGCTCGGCTATCCGGCATACGGCCCGTACCAGGTGCGCCAGGAGATCGCCGCCGCCCAGAAGGACGGGATCGACGAGTTCATCCTCTGGGACCCGAACGTGACCTACACGCGCGACGCCCTGACGCCGAACGCGCCGGCCGAGACGGCGCGGCACTGACCGGCGATGGTCAGGTAGCGGCGATTCGCGGCCGCTAGCGAACGCATGCTGAACGGCTTCGTCGTCGCACTGCTGATCGTCGCCCCGATCGCGACTGCCTTCTTTTCTGCCGCGAGCTTGGGTCTGGACAGCGTCGTGTCGACTGTGCTCGCGGCATATCTTGCGGCCGTCGCGAATCTCGGTCTGACGACCTGGCTGCTATCGCCGGTCCGGGCTGTCGACCGCACGGGGCTCGTTGCCGTCGAGGCCGTACTGCTGATCGGCTCGGCCGGAATCTGGTTGCGGCGCGGCCGTCCGCTGCCGGGAGGCCCGGATCTCGAAGTCGCTCGTCGCATCCTGGCTGATCCCGTCGTCGCGGTGTTCCTCGCAGTGGTCGCTGCACTTCTTGCCTACGAGCTCGTCCTCGTGTTCGCGACTCCGGCAGACAACTGGGACTCGCTGACATACCACCTGACGCGCGTGGCGGAGTGGATGCAGCACGGCGGGGTGTACCGGATTCCGAACGCGGCGACACCGCGGATGAACGAATACCAGCCGTTCGCCGAGCAGCAGATCTTCTATCTGTTCACGGCGACGAAGAGCGGAGCGTTGTACGCAGTGCCGCAATACGTCGCGCAGCTTGCGACCATGGTTGCGATCTTCGGATCGTCGCTGCGACTCGGATTTCGGCCGCGGGCGGCGATCTGCGCCGCGCTTCTGTTCCCCATGCTCTCGCTCGTCGCACTTCAGGCGAGCACCTCCCAAAACGATCTCGTCGCCGCGTCGTTCCCGATCGTCGCGCTCTACTTCCTGCTCGGGTCGAGCCGAAAGCTCGAACCGCTGCTCGCGGGTATCGCGATCGGGCTCGGGCTCGGCGCGAAGCTCACGATCGTCCTCGTCGTTCCGGTGCTGATCGTGTTCGCGCTTGCACGCGGGCGACACGTGGTCGTCTGGGCGCTCACCGGTGTCGCGGCCGGTTTCGCCGGAGTCGGCGCCTGGGGCTACGCGATCAACCTCTGGAACACCGGTCATCTGCTCGGTTATCTCGGCACGCACATCGACGTTCCGGCGTACGAGGAGCCACTGCACCAGAGCAGCTACGCGACGACGGTCGACGTCGTCTACCAGACGCTCGATCTCTCGCTCTTCTCGGATTCCCTGATTCGGTGGCTCTGGATCGCGGGCATCGCAGCGGGCCTCGCCGTCGGTCTGTTGGCGCTTCGGCGGCGGAGACGTTGGAGCGCGCTGCTGCTCGGGATCGTCGTCGCGACTCCGTTCTTCGCGGCCGATCTGAACGTCCACCTGGGCGACGCGATCGCGTCACTGTCGAAGGACTGGGGCTTTCCGGTACGCGGTCCCGGCGGCAATGTCGGCGGCCTCGGCAGGTCGGTCGAGACCGCGGCGTTCGGTCCCATCGGCGCGGTGGCTTTCCTGGGGACGCCGTTGATCGTCCTCGCTGCATTCGCCTTGCGCCGGGCCCGCTGGCAGCATCTCGTTCTCGCGGCAACCGTCCCGCTCTTCTATGTCTTGCTCGGGCACGAGACCTACAACTTCTTCATGACGAGGTTTCTACTCGTCCCGGCTGCGCTCGTCGCTCCCCTGTTTGCGTTCTTCCTGTCGAGCCGCGCTGCCGCTGCGGCGTTCCTCGCCGTCGCGGCCGCGAGCGTCGGGATGAACGTCACCCGGGATCCATTGCGCCCACTCGACGGCCGCAACGGCTTCGGCAGGCCGTGGCAGCTGACGCAGAGCCAGGTCGCGTATCTGACGGACGAGACCGGCGTTGGAGCCGCGGTTACCACCTACCAAAAAGTCGTGCCGCCGCGCGCCTGCGTGGGCGTCCTCATCGGCAGCAATGAGCCGGGCTACTTCCTCTTCGGCCCCCGGCTCGAGCACGAGGTGGTTTACCTGTCGCCAACGAATGCGCTCGCCGACGCTTATCGGCATTCGCTGTATTACGTCGTGATCAGCCCGACCGGAAACAACGAGGCCGTGAGCTCGTTCCGTCAGAGCGGCTGGAGACTGCGGTCACTCGGCGGCTACTGGCTGCTGGCCGTCGCCACGCACGCGGGCGACGCTCGTTGCACCGGCTGACGTCGGTTTTTTCCTAAGCGATAACGCGGTATACCTGGAAGACCTCGGCGTACTCGCGGTTCACGTTGATGCCGTGCGTACGCGCGAGATTCCAGATGTACTCGGGATTCGCGTAGCGGCGATGCTGCTGTGAGGCGTACTTCGAAAGCGCCTCGGCCTTGCGCTCGATGTGCTTCTTCTCGAGCGCGAAGTACGCCTGGTAGGCGAACTCGAAGTTGTTCCACGGAATCTCGTAGCCGAGGATCGTCGTGCGCTTGAAGGCCCGCAGTCCTTCGGCCGCGACTGTCTGGTGGTCCTGGTGGATGTCGTGCAGCGACGGCTGGAAGACGACGTCCGGCTCCCATTCGTTCCAGAGCTCGATCAGGAGCTCGAGGATCTCCTGCCGCCGCTCAGGGAACGTGCGCACGTCGAAGTCGTGGACGGTGAGATTGTCGCCGGCGATCCCGAGCTCCGCCGTTGCCTCGCGCACCTCGCGGGCGAGCGTGTCGGGCGCGAAGCCGTCCGGCAGCGAGCGCGTGGCGATCGAGAACGCGACGTAGCGGACGTCGGTGCCATCCTCGACGAGCCGCGCCATCGTGCCGCCGCAGCCGAACTCGCCGTCGTCGGTGTGCGGCGCGAGCACGAGCGCGCGCTCCCACCTGCCGATCACTCGGTCACCTGCGCGCGCACGGCAACGGCCGAGAGCGCGAGCGCGCCCCAGAAGAGCGGGTCCTCGAACAGCGCGTCGTAGAAGAGACTGTCGACCACGATCGCGACCAAGGCTAGTCCGAACGCGAGACGCGCTCTGCCGGTCGGCCCGCGGACGGGATTTCCGCGGAACGGCACCGTGAAGGCGACCCAGAGCAGCCAGGCGAGGAGCGCGAGGCCCGGGATGCCGAGCTCGGCCGCGACGGTGATCGGCGTGTCGTGCGACGCCGCGGCCTTCGGCTCCTTCGAGCGCTTGAGGTGCGTGA
>DASYAO010000122.1:0-16818 GCA_036501285.1 Gaiellaceae bacterium | reverse complement strand
GCTGACCGCGCCCGGCTCGGCGTCGCTCGAGTCGACGCTCGCGGAGCTTCGCGCGATCGTCGACGAGGGAACCGCGCGACTTCGCGCGTGGGTCGCGGCGTGACACTTCTGCGCGCTTATCCGACCGCTTGGCGCACACGCTATGGCGACGAACTTGCGGCTCTGCTCGAGGAGTTCGACGAGAGCGGGCGGATGACCTGGCACGCGCGGCTCGACGTGGTGCGCGCGGGCGTGTTCGAGCGCGTGCGACTCGGCGGCCTGCCGCCACGCGAGCGCGCGCGCGAGGGAACGCTGCTCGTGGTCTACGCATGGATGCTCTTCGTGCTCGCAGGCTTCGGCTTGCAGAAGGCGTCGGAGCACTGGGCGGCTGCGACGCCGGCGAATCACCGTGGACTGCCGACGGCCGCCTTCGACACGCTCGTCGGCGCAGCGGGCATCGGCTCCGTGCTCGTGCTGCTCGGCGTCGCGCTCTCAGTACCAACGCTGCTCGCGTTCGTCCGGCGCGGTGGCCGGCGCGAGGTCCACAAGCCGATCGTGCGCGCAGTTGCCATCAGCGTGCTGCTCGTCGGCGCAACCGCGGCACTCGCCGCGTGGGCGCACGAGCTGACGCCGGCAGCCCGCAACGGCCACGACCATCTCTACAGCGGCGCCTTCGTCGCTTGGATCCTGTTCTTCGCCGCCTGCCTCTTCGCATGGGCGGCCGCTGCCGCCGCAACAGCGAGGCGGTTGACGTTCTCCGACCGGTTGCTTCGGCTCGAGTCGATCCTTGCCGCAGCGGTCTGCGCCTCGATGGCCGTGATGACGGCCGCAACCGCCGTCTGGTGGGGCGCCCTCGCGAGCACTGTGCCCTCGTTCGTCTCTCCCTCCGCGCCGAACATCGTCGTGCCCACATCACTGATGCTCGCCGCGACGCTGCTGGGGCTCTTAGGCGTTACCTGTACGAGACGAGCCGCGTACCCGTCGCCTTGAACGACGCGACGGCGCGACCGCCGACCGCAAGCCCGAGCTTCTCGACCGACGCGTCCGTCACCTCGGCGGTGAGCGGCCCGATGCGGATGCGCACGCGATTGCCGACGCGCACCAGCGAGCGGATCTCGCCCTCGATCACGTTCAACGCCGAGTCGGGTTGGTGCGAGCGCCCGACGAGCACCTCCCACGGATAGACGACGACGCCGACCGCACCGTCGCCCTGATCGGTCGAGTAGACGGTCTCGCCGGACTCGAGCGAGATCACGGTCAGCTCGTCCTCACGACGGTGCGCCGTGCCGCGCAGCAGGTTCGCGCCGGTGAACGAGGCGACGAAGCCGTCGGCCGGGTGCGCGACGAGCTCCTGCGGCGAGGCGAACTGGCGCAGGTGGCCGTCGACGATCACGCCGACGTGGTCCGCGAGCGAAGCCGCGTCCTCGTAGTCATGCGTGACGAGGAGCGTCGGCAGGCCGAACTCGCGCAGCAGCTCCTGCAGCTCGCCGCGCACCGCGATCTTCGTGTTTGCGTCGAGCGCCGATAGCGGCTCGTCGAGCAGCAGGACGCCGGGATCGCGCGCGAGGGCGCGCGCGAGGGCGACGCGCTGCCGCTCTCCGCCTGAGAGCTCAGTCGGCCGCGCGCCGGCGAGGTGCGAGATGCGGAAGCGCTCGAGGAACTCGTCGACGCGATGACGTCCGGCGTACGCGACGTTCTCGCGCACGCTCATGTGCGGGAAGAGCGCGTACTCCTGGAAGACGAGGCCGACGCGACGCTCGTCCGGCTTGAGAAAGATCTTCCGCTCGGAGTCGAACCACGCCGAGCTGTCGAGCGCGATGCGGCCGGACGCCGGCTTGACCAGCCCGGTGACCGCGCGGAGCACCGACGTCTTCCCTGCACCGGACGGCCCGACGAGCGCGACCGTGCCCTCGACGTCGAGCGAGAACTCGAGATCGTACGAGCGGAGCGGCAGCCGGAAGTTCGCGTGCAGCTTCTCCATTGCTCAACCGCGACCCGCGACGACCACGGGCCGCGTGCGAAGCCAGAGCCCGCTCGCTTTGAGCGAGAACAGAATCGCGAAGCTGATCACGACGAGGAGCGCACTCATGGCGAGCGCAGCATCGAGGTTCGACTCGAACTGTGTGTACACCGCGAGCGGCAGCGTTTGCGTCTTGCCCTGGAGGTTCCCGGCAAACATGATCGTCGCGCCGAACTCGCCCAGGCCGCGTGCGAGCGAGAGCGCGAGTCCGGCGGCGAGACCGCTTCGCGCAAGGGGAAGCGTGACACGAAAGAACGTCTTCACCGGTCCCGCGCCGAGCGTGCGCGACGCAGAAACGAGGCTCGGGTCGACTGCCTCAAAGGCAGCGATGCCCTGACGAACATAGAACGGCGCCGAGACGAGGAGGATCGCGAATACGACCGCCGTCTGATTGAACGCGACGTGCGACGCGAGCCAGGGCCAATGTCGGCCGATGAGACCGAAGCGGTCGAACGCGACAATCAACCCGAGGCCGGCCACCGCAGGCGGAAGCACGATCGGCAACTCGACGAGCGTGACGAGGATCGCGCGTCCCGGGAAGCGACGCGATGCGAAGAAGTATGCGGTCGGCGTGCCGACAAGCAGTGTGACGATCTGCGCGACGACGATCGTCTTGCCGCTGACGATGAGCGCGTCCTTCACGACCTTCGTCGTGAGCTGATGGAAGAGCGAACTCGGCGGTACGTGCGAGAAGATCGCGATGACAGGCACCACGAGAAACGCGAGCGCAACGACGATCGCCAGGAAAAAGACACCCCCGACAGTCGCGCGGACGAGTCGAGACTGCTCGAGCCTCAGTGCTGGACCATCACTGACGTCGACTTCACGATCGCGGTCGCCGGCATCCCGGCCTTGAGGCCGAGATCCTCGACGGCGTCGCGTGTGACGACCGCGACGAGCCGAACCGGGTCGCTCACGACCATTTCGACCTGGGCGATCAGCCCTTCGACCTTGACGTCGGTGACGACGGCATTGAAGCGGTTACGCGCAGAGAGGTGCGACGAGCCCGGCTCGCCGCGGAGACGCTCGATTTCGCTCGCCGGCACGACGCGCCGGTTGCTCTTGTCGCGCTCGGCCTTGATCCGCCCCTGTCGGTCCCAGCGCCGGAGCGTGTCGACGCTGATCCCGAGCGTCTTCGCCGCTTCGCTGACGCTGTAGTACTCCCTGGGCATACCCACCTCCGAGTCGTGGCCGAAAGCCGGTTCTTCCTCGAGGTTACCTATGCAAGACCTAGCCCGCAACGAGACCGCCCGGATGCCTCGGGCGGTCTCCAGCGCTACGGGAATGTGTGATCAGGCCTTCTTGATCGTGAAGCTCTTGCTGCTCGTCGCGGTGCCCGACGGGTTCGTGACCGTGATCGTCCCCGTCTTCGCCTTCAGCGGCACGGTGACCGTGATCTTCGCGCCCGAGAGGATCTTGAACTTCGCCGCGGCGCCCTTGAATGTCACCGATGTGACGGTGCCGAAGTTCGAGCCCGTCAGCGTGATCTTCGTCCCCGGCTTGCCCGAGCTCTTCGACACTGCAGCGAGCGTCGGCACCGGCGCCGTGATCGGCAGGAAGCCGTCCTTGACGAAGATCGCCTGGCTGGCCCGGCTCAGGACCTTCGCCTGCCACGCCTGAGCCGCCGACTGGTTCGGGCTCGCCGTGACGACGCACATCGCATACTGGATCTTCGGCTGCGCCCACGCCGGGACCTTGATCAGCGTCAGGTCCTTCGGGTCGATGACGTAATCGGAGAGGTACACGAAGCCTGCGTCGACTTGGCCGGTCGCGACCTTGGCGACGACGTTCGCGTCACTCGTCTCCTGGCTGACGACGTTTGCCTGCACGGCGGAGTTTAGGCCCATCTGCCCCAACACCTGAACCGTGTAGCTGCCGACCGGAACCGACGAAGCCGCCTCGTCGACGGTGATCCCGGACTTCGTCAGGTCGTAGACCGACTTGATCCCGGCCGGGTTCGACTTCGGCACGACGACCTCGAGCGTATTGCGCGTGAAGACGACCGGCTTCTCGCACTTGCCCTGTGCATAGAGCAGCGCCGTCTCGGTCGCGTTCGCGCCCATCAGGACGTCCGCCGGCGCACCATTGATGATCTGCGTGCCAAGCGAGGTCGTGCTGCCGAACGAATACGTGTTGTCGGAGTCGACCGCAGGCAGCACGGTCGTCATGGATGAGCCGGCGAAGACTGTGATCCCCGCATCTGCCTTGGTTGCCTTCGCCCCGGCGCCGGCCGCGCCGAGCAAGGCGCAGGTCACCGCCACCGCAACGAATCCGAGAAACGTCCTGAACCGCACGAGTTACTCCTTCCTGCCTACGACGTGTAGGCGTCCATGGCGTTCGACGCCTGATCGATCGGAAGCGCCACCGGGAACGCGAGACTGAACGCGCGACCGCCCATCACCGACGTGAAGTACGAGAGGTGCTGGGCCTCGGACGAGGCGATCTGCGCGATCCCCTGCTTGAACGAGTTGGTCTGGATGCCGCCGATCGCGCCGAGATACGTGCCGAGCACAGTCGTCTCGAGCGTCTGGGCGAGCCCGAGGATCGACTTCTCCGAGTCGAACGATCCCTTCGGATAGGTGAAGTCGATGTCGCCCGAGACGGCCGGGGTGACGCCCGCGCCCTTCAGGATCCCCGCGACA
This sequence comes from Gaiellaceae bacterium, assembly GCA_036501285.1. GTDB lineage: Bacteria > Actinomycetota > Thermoleophilia > Gaiellales > Gaiellaceae > PALSA-600. The sequence continues at coordinate 12,177 of DASYAO010000122.1, read as the reverse complement.
GACTGGTAGTGCTCCTGCTCGTTGGAGTGGGCGATCTTCAGGTACTTCGTGACCGCTGGCGAGGTGTTCGCCGCCGCGATCGCCTGCGTGTAGAAGTCCGACGCGAGCAGCTCGGCCCCGACGAGGAGCCGCGCGTAGGCGAGGTCTCCGGTCGGAAGCGGGTCTGCAGACGCCGCATCTACGAATTGCCCAAGCGCAACACCGGCGACGGCGAGAGCCGCGCCGCCTTTCGCGCTACGCGAAAGCAGCTGTGCTCTGGTGATTAGGGCATCCACGTCGTTCTGAGCTCCTGTCTGGGATGACACGACTAGTTGCTGCGCGTACTATAGCAACGCCTATGCATACGAGCGCAAGCTCAAACCGGACCGGGGCAGCGCGGGGACCTCGGAGAGCGCTAGCGGGCCAGGCGGCGCTGTGCGCCCGGGCGGGCCTTGCGGCCCGCTGTCGTCGCGCGGTCGTCGAGCATCCCGTCGATGAACCGCACGATCGTCTGCGTGGTCTCCAGCCGAAAGTAGAGAAGGGTTGCCTCCCCCGGGGCCGAGACCGGGTCGACGTCGTCGAGCTGTGCCTCGAGCCAGCCGACGAACGGGATCAGGGTCGCCCGCTGCCCGACGAGGAGCGCCTCGACGTCGAGGCCCACGCGTTGAGAGAGCACGATCTTCAGCAAGAAGAGCGAGCGGACCTCGCGCACGTGTTCGACCGGCTCGCGCAGCCAAGCCTGCACCGCCTTCGTGCCTTTCGCGGTCACGGCGTAGATGACGCGGTGCGGGCCGCGATCGCCTCGCTCGAGGCCGGCCGGCCTGATCAGGCCTTCCTGCTCGAGGCGCTCGAGAGCGTGGTACACGAGTGGACGGCCGAGCGACCAGATCGTCCCGATCTCGCCGCCCTTCGCCAGGCGAGTGGCGATCGCCCAGCCGTGGACGGGCTGCTCGGCGACGAGCGCCAACACGGTCAGCTCACTCGCTGTCAGCTTCTTCGCCGCCACCTGCACAACTTACGCACGCCAACACCGAAGAAGAAAGGACAGAGATGGCAAAGGACCTGAGCACTCGCAACCAGCTCATGGGCACAGTCGCGAACGTGCGCACCGGCTCGATCATGGCCGAGGTCGAGATCGACGTCGACGGGCAGGAGTTCGTCGCCGCGGTCACCAAGCACAGCATCGAGCGCCTCGGCCTCGGCAAGGGCGACTCGGTCTCGGTGCTCGTGAAAGCGACCGAGGTGATGCTCGCGAAGGGCTCGAAGAGCTACGAGGAGCTGACGACGAGAAACCAGATCGCCGGCAAGGTCGCGGCCGTCGAAACCGGATCGGTGATGGCGGAGGTCCGGATCGACGTCGCAGGCGGAGAGCTCGTCGCCGCCGTGACCAAGCACAGCGTCGAGCGCCTCGGGTTGGCAGAGGGCGACGACGTCGTCGTGCTGATCAAGGCGACGGAGGTCATGCTCGGCAAGTAGTTCGGCGCCGTTGTCCCCGCGCGCGCCGGCCGGTGGAGCCGGCGCGCGCACGAAGGAGGATGGCAGCGAGAATCAAGTCTAGTTCACCGCTGACTATTCGGTCAAGCCCGGCGCAGAAAGTAGGCTCCCGAGCAGTGACGGTCGAGCGGGAACTCGCACCCGGCGAGTGGTCGATCCTCGCTCTGCTCGCCGAACAGCCCGGCCACGGCTGGGCGCTGGCCCGCCAGATGGGCAAGGAGGGGGAGATCGGACGCGTCTGGTCGCTCGGCCGGCCGCTCGTCTACCGGGCACTCGAGCTCCTCGACGAGCGTGGTCTGATCGAGCCGGCCGGCTCGGAGCGGGGTGTCCGCGGGCCAAACCGCACGATCTACCGCGCCACGCCGAACGGCCGCGAGGCGCTCGCGCAATGGCTCGAAGAGCCGGTCGAGCACGTCCGCGACGTCCGCTCGCTGCTCCTTCTCAAGCTGATCCTGATCGACCGCGCGAGTCTCGACCGCGAGCCGCTATTGACCGCCCAGCGTGCGCTGGTCGTGCCCGCCGTGGAGTCGCTCGAGACGAGGCTCGCGGCGAGCGCGGGCAGCGAGGCGATCTTCGTGCGCTTCCGCCTCGAATCGACGCGCGCCGTCGTGGACTTCATCGACGGGCTGCTCGCCGAAAACCGCTCGCAGCGCCGCTCACGTAGTGCTTCGTGATGGGTGAGCGCGAACTCGCACCCGGCGAGTGGGCAGTGCTCGCGTTGCTTTCGGAGCAACCCGCTCACGGCTGGGCGCTCGCGTCGCAACTCGGGCCGGAGGGCGAGCTCGGCTCGGTGTGGTCGCTCGGGCGTCCACTCGTCTACCGCTCGATCGAAATCCTCGCCGAGCGCGGACTGATCGAGCCGTCGGGCCATGAGCCCGGACTCCGCGGGCCGAACCGGACGATCTACCGCACGACGTGCGAAGGCGCGACGTCGCTCCTCGGCTGGGTGAGCGAGCCGGTCGAGCACGTTCGGGACGTTCGCTCGCTGCTGCTCCTCAAGTTGATCTTCGCCGAGCGGATCGGGCTCGACCCGACGCGCATGCTGCACCGGCAGCACGAGCTGATCGCCGAGGGACTCGATGCACTCGACGAGCGAGCTCAGTCGAGCACGGGCGCCGAGCGCATCCTGCTCCTCTTCCGCGTCGAGTCGACGCGCGCGGTGTTGCGCTTCGTCGACGGCCTGCTCGAGTCGAGCCCTCGACTCGAAGCTGTCGGCTGAAATCTTCGTCGGACCGTCGCGCGAAAAGCGCGGCGGGCTCCCACACAGAAGGGATGGAAAGGTGTGGGAGCCCGCCCGGGCTGCCTGTCCCGAGGCGTTGCCCGTAGCGGGTACAACTGTATTTGTTCAGGCCCTGACTAGTCAAGACCATCCGACGTGATCACACACCTCGGCGCCTTCATCGCGCTCTCGGCCCTCCTCGCCGTCATCCCCGGCCCGGACACGGCGATCACGGTGCGTAACGCGCTCGTCGGCGGGCGCAACGCGGGGCTCTTCACGATCCTCGGCGTCTCGAGCGGGCTCGCCGTCTGGACGACTGCCACCGCCGGCGGCGTTGCTGCGCTTCTGCGCGCATCGGAGCCCGCGTTCGTCGCGCTCAAGCTTGCCGGCGCCTGTTACCTGGTCGTGATCGGACTGCAGGCCCTCGTCGCGGCGCTTCGACGACCAGGTCCCGAAGGCAGGCCGGCTCTTGCGCGCCGCTCGGTCACGCCACGCGCCGCGTTCCGCGGCGGTGCGTTCACGAACCTCGGCAACCCGAAGGTCGCGGTTTTCTTCACGAGCTTCCTGCCGCAGTTCACGCCGACGCACCACGCCGGCTTTGGAGCGCTGCTCGTGCTCGGCGTCATCTTCTGCGCAATCGGCCTTTCGTGGCTGACGATCTACGTGTTCGCGCTTTCGCGCATCGGCGATTTCATGCGACGGCCGAAGCCGCAGCGGCTGATCGAGTCGATCACCGGCGTCGTCTTCGTCGGCTTCGGCATCCGGCTCGCGCTCGAGCGCCGCTAGGTGGCGCGCGTGACGTATTCGCGCGTCAGCTCGGCCGGCGTGCGACAGCCGCAGAGCTGAAGCGCGAGCTCGATCTCCGCACGCAGCAGCTCGAGCACGTGCTGCACGCCCTGCTCTCCCGAAACGGCGAGACCCCAGAGCGGTGCCCGGCCCACGAGCACCGCACGCGCGCCGAGGGCGATCGCCTTGACGACGTCGGTGCCGCGGCGGATGCCGCCGTCGACGAGCAGCTCGATGCGATCGCCGACCGCGGCGGCGATCTCCGGCAGCACGTCGATCGTCGCGGGCACGCCGTCGAGCTGCCGTCCGCCGTGGTTCGAGACGACGATCGCGGCCGCGCCGCTCTCGCATGCGAGCAATGCGTCCTCGGCCGTGAGAATCCCTTTGAGCACGACCGGCAGGTGCGCGTCGGCGGCGAACTCGGCAACGTCCTCCCACGTCACCGACGGTGACAGGAGCTCGACGAACTCGTGCGGCTTCAGGCCGCGGCGACCGATCGACGGGACCTCGATTCCGGTCGGCAACGTGAAGCCCGTTCGCAGGTCGCGCTCGCGCCGGCCGGAGACGGGCAGGTCGACGGTGACGACGAGCGCCTCGAAACCGAGCTCGCGCGCCTGCGCGCAAAGCTCGCGCGCGAGCCCGCGATCCCGCGGGACATAGAGCTGGAACCAGCAGCGCGCGCCGGTCTCGGCCACATCGGCCGCGCTGCACGTCGCGAGCGTCGAGAGGCACATGACCGTGCCGGCCGATCGCGCAGCGCGTGCCATCGCGAGCTCGCCGTCGGGATGCGCCGCGCGCTGGTAGGCGACTGGGGCGACGATCAGCGGCATCGCGAGCTCCTGCCCGAGGACCGTCGTCGCCGTCGACGGCTCGGCGACGTCGCGAAGGACGCGTGGACGCAGATAGCAGCGGCGATACGCCTCGACGTTCTCGCGGAGCGTCTGCTCGTCGTTCGCGCCGCCGGCGAAGTAGGCGAACGCCCCCGGCTCGAGCAGCGCCGCCGCGCGCGCCTCGTAGTCGGCGACGTTCAGGAGCTCCACCGCCCCGAGGATAGTGGTCCAAAGAAAAGAGGCCGGTGCGCCCCCCTCGTTGCGCAACGGCCTCGTTGCGGTCGATCATAACGTGGTTTTTGTGGCTTTTCCAGACCCTCCGTGGTAGCGTCTGTGAGGGGCCCCGGACAGAGTGTCGACTCACCTCCACCTTCCCGTTTTCGCGGGCAAGCGCCGGAGCGGCGGCCGCCGGCTTCTCCTCATCACGGGCACGCCGGGCACTGGGAAGCGGCCGCTTGCGAGCTATCTCCAGCTCGAGCGGGGCTTCACCCATGTCGACCTCGACAACAGGGAGACGCGGACTCAGCTCCTGCGGTCCGGGGAGTCCGAGTTCCGCACCGAGCTCGCAGCGCTCGCGGCGACCACCTCGAAGGTGGTCGTCACGTGGAGCTTCAGCTCGGAGACGCAGCTCGCCTACGTCGAGACGATGCAGCGGCTCGGGTTCGAGTGGATCTGGATGGACGGCGACCGCGGCGCGGCCCTCGATACATATCTCGCGCCGATCGGGACGATGCGCATGCCGCGCTTCGTCGATCCGTTCGAGAGCGACGGCCGCTTCCGCCCGCTCGCGACCGTGACCGACGAACTCCGTCGCCGCAGACCGCTTCCGCTGCCAAAGCCCGTGCGCGCCGCGCGTGTCTCGCTACGCGCGCCCGCGTGGGCCGGCGTCGGAGCGTTCGTGGCGGCGGCGCTCGGCGTGGGCGTCGCCTACGTCGCCGGTGCGCTCGGACCCGCGAACCAGCCGCGACTCGCATCCGTGCAGGCTTCGTCACGCGAGGCGATGCTGCCCGAGAACGGCGTGCTCGTCGCCGGCAAGAGCCTAGGTGGCGTCGAGCTCGGCGACACGACCTCCAACGTGATCGCGAAATGGGGGCGTCACTTCTCGATCCTCCCCGGCAGCCCAACGACGTGGCTCTACGTGAACGACGACGGTTCAGGCGCGGCCGTGAGCTTCCGCGGTGACATCGTCACCGGGGTCTTCACACTCGGCATGCCGGACGGTTGGCATACCTCGAACGGCGTTCGCGTCGGGACGATCTTCGACAAGTTCAACGACATGTCAGGTTCCACGACTGCGTGTTCCGGCTACGGCGCCGTCTCGACGCGCTCCGGACAGGCGGTCACGTCGATCCTCACGATCGGCAACTCGGTCTACGGCTTCGCGCTGACGCGACCGTCCGAGCCGATCTGCCACTGACGCTTACACGCTGACGACGATCTTCGCGCCGGGAGCGCCGGATGATTGGCGCTCCCAGGCCTCGCCGACGTCCTCGAGCGAATAGGGCTTCACGTCGAGCTTGACGCGACCGTCGCGCGCGTGTTCGCAGAGCTCGCGGTAGCCGGTCGCGATCACGTCGTGCGGCGTCGAGAAGAGCGACTGGCCGAGAATGTTCGCGACCTTGCCGCGTACCCAAGCCGACGCGAGCGAAGCCGTTGGGCCGGCCGACTGCCCCAGCTGCACGAAGCGCACCTCTTTCGCTGCGGCCTCGAGTGCCCGCTCGGCCGGTTCGCCCCAGAGCGCGTCCACGATCACCGTTGCTTCGGGCAGCGAGTACGAGCCGCTGAGCTCGACGACCTCGTCGGCGACATCGGACACACGCTCCGTGTTCCGCGCGGCGCCGATCACGCGACCCGCCCCGAGCACCTTTGCGCCCTGCAGCGCAGCCGCGCCGACCGAACCGCTCGCACCAAGGACGAGCACGGTGTCGTCAGGTGTCACGCGCGTACGCCACGACACCGCGAGCCAACCGGTGACGCCCGCGATGCCACAGGCGAGCGCGAGCTCGTCGTCGACGCCGTCCGGGATGTCGTAGGTGTTGTCGGGAGCCGCGACCGCAACCTCGGCAACTGCCGCGTTGCCGCGGAACCAGATCCGACGGCCGTCGGCCGTCTTCCCGACGCCCTCGGAGCCGATCACGTAGGGCGTGTCGGGCGAGCCGCCGTAGAAGCGGCCGGTTCCGATCGAGATATCGACGGGATTGAGGCCCGCGGCGGTGACCGAGATGAGGTTCGCGCCCTCGGGTGCGTCGACTTCGTCGACCTGCGGCGTGCCGCCGAGCTCGTGCAGGCGCGCGGCGCGCACTACGGCTCGAGCTCACCTAGAAGCGCATCCACGTCGAGCGCCTGCGTCACCATCGACACGCCCTCGCCGTCTGACGGTCGCGGCCATTCCTCGACCGGCCGGTCGCGGTAGAGCTCGACGCCGTTGCCGTCCGGGTCGCGCAGGTAGATCGCCTCGCTGACGCCGTGGTCACTCGCGCCGTCGAGCGGGATGCCGGCCGAGACGACGCGCCTGAGCGCGTCCGCGAGCGTACGGCGATCCGGATACCGGATCGCGACGTGGTAGAGCCCGGTCGCGCCACGCGGCGGCGGGCCCGCGCCCGCGGACTCCCACGTGTTGAGACCGATGTGATGGTGGTAGCCGCCGGCGGAGACGAACGCCGCCTGGTCTCCGTACCGCTGCTGGAGCTCGAAGCCGAGCACGTCGCGGTAGAAGCCCAGCGCGCGGTCGAGATCGGACACCTTCAGGTGCACGTGTCCGATGTCGACGCGTGGGTCGATCGTCGCCATGGCCGGGAGGGTACGCGCGTCAGCCGTAGTCGTGCTTCAACGTCGACTCGTCCTGTTGGGCCTCGGCGAGTGTCAGCGTTCCCGAGCAGACTTTGGAGTTGAGCTCGTTCTCGATCTTGTCGACGTTGCCCGCCCGCGGGTACGGCTCGGGCCAGAGGTTGCGCGGGTCGGTCGGGCTGCCGCCGAGCTCGAGGCTGATCAGGTGGTCTTCCTGGAACGCGGAGAGCGAGCCGGTCTCGCCGTACTCCGGCATCTGCTGCTGCTTCAGTCCGTTCGTGTAGCTCGTCGGCGGCCGCACCGTCGCCGTCCAGCCGTGCACGCAGATCGTGGAGCGGATCGTCGCCTGTGTGACCGCGGGGTTCAGCACGCCAGGCGTACGAACGGGATCAGCCAGCACTGCCGACACCGACGCGTGCCGGCCGCGACCGAGGAGCGCGTACGCGAGCGCCACCACGACGAGTAATGCGACGACGAGATCGAGCTTGCGCATTCGATCCACGGTACGGACGCGAGCGCGCAGCGCAAGATCTCGCGGCGGATTGTCACACTATTGGTACGAAGGACGTGTCTCGAAACGACGGGTGAGTGCGATCGAGACGACACTGCCGCCGAGAATCCACAAGACGTAGGCGAGCCACGGCACTCCGAGCACGTCCGTCTGCAGTGCAAGCGCGAACACGGCGACGAACGATGCGCCGACCCATGCGACGCAGGGCAGTACGAAGCGCAGCAGCGCGAGCGACCACGCGATGAACAGAAGCGCACCGACGATCCCGGCGTCGATCCCGACCTGCGTGTAGGTCGACTCACCCGCCTGCACAGTCACGTTCGTGCGCTCGGCACTCGAACCGGCATTGCCGACGCCATAGCCCTGCGGGTGGTGAATCACCTTGCCGATCCCGGCGCGCAGATTGCGCCAGTGGCTCGAGGTGCTCGCGTCGGCGAAACCGCCCCCAGCCGACTGCCCCGTCGCCTGCGCGTTTGTCTGCTGGAAGTGGATCTCGGCCGGCGTGAAGCTCGTGACCGGTGCGATATGCGAGTACTCCTTTACGAAGATCGAGCCGACGCCGAGCACGATCACGAGCGAGGCCGCAAGCACGAGCCACCACTCGCGACGCACGAGCACGATCGACACCAGCGCGAGTGCAAGCGCGATGTACGACGAGCGCGAGTGTGTCCACAGCAAGGCGGCGAACACGAGCGCGGTCATCGGAACCCAGACGATGGCCCGAGGCCGCAGGCGCATCACCCACGCAAGGACGAGCAACAGTGCGACGACGAAGACGTACGACGTCGCGAGCGGCGAGAGGAACGTCGAGACGAGCCGCCGGTAGATGTGACCGTTTCCGGTGTTGTAGACGAAGTTCTGCGGCAGGTACGAGAGACCCTGGTACGAGCGGCCGAAGCCGAGCTGGTAGCGGTACCAATCCGGCACGCCGGAGTGGCGCCACCACGAGAGCGGGATTGCGTAGATGTCGACGAGTCCGAACGCCGCCAGCGCGCCGGCGGTGACGAGGATCGTCTGCCCGATCCGACGCAGCTCGGACTCCGTCAGCGCGAGCCCGCGTCCGAAGAAGTACGCCCCGACCGGGATCAGATCTTCGCGCGCGCCGAGCAGGATTCCGTGATGCGTCGCGCTGCCGCCGAGCCAGTGCTGCGGGAGCACGCACCAGACGACGACGATCGCCGCGTACGCGAGCGCAAGCAGGTCGACGCGGTTCCACGCGAACGTCCGCCACACCCGCGCGCCGACCGACACAAGGCAGACGACGAGCAGCGCCTCCTTCCATGCGGAGATGCCTTCGAGAGCGTGCCCGTGCACGCCCGCATCCCAGAGCTCGGCCATCACGAAGTTGTGGAGCGCGAGACCGACCACGAAGACGTGGACGGCCCAGACCGGGCGTCTCACACGGGCCCCACGGCGACGAGCGTCAGTCCGCGGTTGACGAGTCGCACCGGGTAGGGAAAGAGCGCGGCGAGCTCCTTCGGGCCGAGCGGGTCGAGCACGTCGTCGAAGCCGCGCACGTGGAAGAGCCGGTCGCGCGCCGGACCCGCCGGCAGCCAGTGCGCGAACGGCAGCAGCGTGTGTGGGTCGACCGGGAACCACCGGTTCGGCGTCGTCACGAACACGCGCCGCGCGACCCGGGAGAGCTCCGAGACGAAGCGCCGCTGGCCTTCGCGCCCGCCGGCGACATGCTCGACGACGGCGTTCGAGAAACCGAGCTCGAACTCGCGGTCGGCAAATGGCAGCTCGCGGCCGTCTGCCTGCACCACGCGCACTCGCGGAAACGCGGCCGCGAACCGGTCGAGGCCGGTGTGGCCGACGGCGGTGATCCGCTCCGGCCAGGGGTAGAGCGCCTCGAAGAAGTTGTCGGTCGACCCGTCCCCAAACGGCGCATCGGTCACGCCGACGTCGACGACGCTCGTCTCGGGGCCGGGTCCAAAGGCCTCGAGAAAAAGCCGGAGTTTGCGCTCACGGCTCGCGAGCGAGACGCGGGACGCGAGCCGGACGGGCACCGGTTGAGCGTAACGGCCCGGGCGGAGCGGGTCAGTAAAGGTTCCGCCCGGGCCGAACCGCAGTCTTCTAAGGGCCCCACGGCATGCTGCCGACGAGGGCCGCGCCGACGATCGACGCGACGGCCAGCAGCGCGAGCTTCACGCGCGGAGAAAGCATCTGGAACCTCCTCTCAGGGAAAATCGGCTTGAACTTGCGAGATCCGTGCATCCGCCAGTCCCTAAGGGCCCCACGGCATGCTGCCGACGAGGGCGGCGCCGAGAATCGACGCAGCCGCCAGCAGCGCGAGCTTCACGCGCGGAGAAAACATCCGTCCCACCTCCCCTCAGTTCCGTAGACGTCCCCATGACAAGGGTAGAACACTTGTGAGTACTTTTGTTGTCAACCTTTGGACTGTTGACGGTCCGCCCGACCAGGGGCATGATGCGTCCATGGCCGGTCATTCCTCGGGGCCGGAGACGGTCGGCGAACGCCTCCGGCGCCTCCGGTCCGAGCGGGGACTCTCCCAACGCGACCTCTCGTCGCCAGGCGTCTCGTACGCCTATATCTCGCGGATCGAAGCCGGGGCCAGGCGGCCGTCGGTCAAAGCTCTCCGGAAACTCGCCGAGAAGCTCGGCGTCACCGCCGAGTACCTTGAGACGGGCTCGGAGATCGATGACGGGGAGGCTCGCGAGCTCCGGCTCGCCGACCTCGAGCTGCGGCTACGACTCGACGGGGATGTCTCAACAGCGAAACTCGAGGCGCTTCTGGCAGAGGCGGAGGCTCACGCCGACGTATCGGCGGCGCTGAGGGCGCACATCGCGCTCGGCTACGCAGCAGACAGCAGCGGCCGTCACGCGAAGGCGATCGAGCACCTCGAGCGCGCACTCGAGTTCAGCTTCGTCACCGTCGCCTCCCGGCCCGACATCTACCTCACGCTCGCGCACACCTATGCGGCGGCCGGCACGCCGAGTCGCGCCGTCGAACTGCTCGAGGGCGCGCTGGCAAAGCTCAAAGAGATCGCTCCCGGCGAAACGGCGACGCGCGTGCGCCTCAGCACCTATCTGAGCTATGCGCTGACCGACCTCGGCGAGCTGACGCGTGCTCGCGCTGTCGTGTCCGAGGCGCTCTTCGTCACCGACGAGACGACTGACCCGTATACGCGCGTCCGCCTCTACTGGTCGCTCGGCCGCATCTCGGGCGAGCAGGCGAATCCTCGGGCCGCACTCGAGAGCTTCCGCCGTGCGATCGCACTTCTCGAGGCGACCGACGACACGCTCCATCTCGCGCGCGCTCACATGGCGTGCGCAGAAATGGCAATGGCCCCCGGCGATCAGGGTCAATCTGCGACGTCACATCTCTCTGACGCGGAAACCCTCTTGGGATCGCTCGCAACTGGAGAGGATCTCGCGATTCTGCGCCGCCTCCAGGCGATGGATGCAATTCGCCTGCATGAATACGGCAAGGCAGAGGACCTTGGTCACCAAGCGCTCGAGTTCGCTGTCGAGCTACCGAACCAGGCTGGGCAGGCCTGGTGGGCTATCGCAATGGCGCGCGCAGGCGCCGGGGACTCGCACGCTGACGAGGCCTTTGAGAACGCGATCAACTTGCTCCATGAACACGGATCGGTCCGCGACTACGCGAACCTCCTGCGCGCGTATGGTCGCTATCTGCGTGATGTCGACCGCGAGCGCGAAGCGCTGGAGATCTTCGAGCGCGCCGCGAACGTCGCCTCGAATCTTCAGGGCGATCGCTCGACCGCCGAGCGCGAACCGCGTTAACCGCCGTCAGGGATAGAGTCGCGCGGTGATCGCCGCCGACCTGCGCCCTCGCGGTCCTTACTCGCTACGCACCTCTGCGCGTCACGGAAGCGATGCGACGCGGGTCGTCGCCGAGGGCATCTACCGCGCGACGATTCGCGTCGAGGATCGCCTCGAGCGTGTGCGTGCATGGCAGCGGCCCGATGGGATGATCTGCGTCCGTGCAGAGAGCGAGGCGGGGGTCGAGCACGTTCGCTTCGTGCTCGGTCTCGAGGACGACCACTCGGAGTTCCTGATCCGGTTCGCGAGTGACCCGCTGCTCGGCCAGACGATCTCGCGCCTGCGCGGTCTGCGTCCTCTGAGGACGGCTACGGTCGCGCACGCACTCCTGCGCGCGGTCGCAGGGCAGCTCATCCTCGCCTCACGAGCGCGGCAGATCGAGCGAACGATCATCCGACGCGCGAGCCCCGAGCTCGACGGGCTCCACGCCGCTCCCACCTGCGCCGAGCTCGCGCGCTTCGCGCCGGCGGAGCTGCGCGCACTCGATCTCGGCGCTCGCCGCGGCGGCGCGCTCGTCCGGCTCTGCCGCTCGCTCGAGCTCGAGAAGCTGAAATCCCAGCCGACGGCGATCGTTGCGACGCGGCTCGAGCGCGAGCGCGGTCTCGGCCCCTGGTCGGTCGGCGTGGTCTGCCTCGAAGGCCTCGGCCGCTACGAGCGCGGCCTCGCCCGCGACCTGGGACTCGTCAAGCTCGCCGCCGCGCTCTGGGGCCGGCACGTCGAGGCCGAGGAGACGGACGTCCTGCTCGAGCCGTACGGGGAGTGGGC
>DASYAO010000121.1:0-8412 GCA_036501285.1 Gaiellaceae bacterium | reverse complement strand
CCGTGTCGTCGCCGCCCTTGCCGCGGCCGACCACGCGTTCTCGCTCCCCGCGCGAAGGCATCGCGGAGAGCACAGCTTTGACGTCGACGACCGCTGCGCGGCAGAGCTCGAGCCAGGGGCTCACGGCAGCGGGAAGAGCAGTAGGCCGGACGTGAGCTTGGGATAGAAGAACGTCGACTTCTGGGGCATCGTCTCGCCGCGCTTCGCGAACTCGGCGACCTGCTGCACCGTCGTCGGGCGCACCAGGAATGCCGCAGGGTAGAGGCCGGCGTCGACGGACGAGATCGCCTCTTCGGCATACGGCGTGTACTCGAACTCGCTCGCATAGCGCTCGACCTCGTGCGCATCGAGCTCGCCGGTCGTCTCCATCCGGAAGAAGCTTCCCTCGCGGTAGAGCGCGAGCGATCCCTGGTCCCAGGTCGAGGTCATCAACCCGTCGGGCTCGTCCTCGAGCTCGAGTGCAATCCGGTGCGTCGGGAAGATCTCGAGACCCGGGCTTCGCATCGAGACGAGCACCGCGAAGGTGTGCGTCGCGGCGGGATGCTCTTCGCGATAGGCGACCGCTGTCTCATAGCGGTGGTGACCATCGGCGATCAGCAGCGGGCCGGGAAACTCGAGCTCCTCGGCCGGCAGGCGCCACATGCGCGTGCGAACGCCACCGTCCTCGACGTCGAGCTCGGGCTCGCCGCCGGGCCGCCCCATCGGCGGATCGGCGTCGTAGAGCAGGAAGATCGGCTCGAGCTGCGTGTTCGTCGCCCGCAGGAGCGCGAGCCGGCCGGCCTTCGGCCCTTCGTGCGTGCGCTCGTGCGGCAGCACCTGCCCGTCGGAGTAGGGCGTTGCCTCGATCCCGCCGGCGATCCCTTCGCGCGTTCGCGTGACGCCGTCAGGTCCCGTGTAGGTCTGCTCGATCCACCAGAGCGCGGGCTCCTCCTCGCGAACTACGCCCTCGCCTCGCCACTCGGCGAGCGTCTTCGCTGCATCGGCCGGATCGTGCGCGAGCGTCAGGTGGACGATGTTGTGCGGACTCCGCGCGACGAGCTCCTCGCGCTGCTCATCGCCGATCACGTCGTACGGTGGCGCGACGAGCGCCGCCAGCGGACCGGCGCTCTCGTCGTAGCGGAGCGCCCGAAAAGGCGAGAGCACGGGCACGACCTGAGGCTACCGTAGGATCAGCTCGTGATCTCGGAGCTGGCGGAGGACCGCGTCGTCGAAGGCGTGTTCGCGGTCAAGGCGAAGCGTAAGCTGCGCACGAAAGGCGGTGCGCCGTATCTCGCGCTCGAGCTCGTCGACCCGACGGGACACATCGAAGCGCGCGTCTGGAACGACGTCGAGCTGCTCGACGGGCGCTTCGACGAGGGTGACGCCGTGCGGGTCCTTGGCCGGGTCGAGCGCTTCCGGAACCGGCTGCAGGTCGACGTCCGCACGCTCGAATCGGCCGACGTCGACCCGGCGACGCTCACGCCGACGGCGAGACGGAATGTCGACGAGCTGCAGGGCTTCCTGGAGTTCCTCGTCGACGAGCTGACGCACCCCGGGCTCACCTCGACAGTGCGCGCGGTGCTCGGGGAATGCGATCTCGCCGCCTATCCGGCGACCGCCGACGACCACCATTCCTACGCCGGCGGCCTGCTCGAGCACACGGTCGGCGTCGCGACCCTCTGCCGCGACACGGCACAGCTGCACCCGCGGCTCCGTGCCGAGCTCGTCGTCGCCGCAGCGCTGCTGCACGATGTCGGGCGCACCCTGGAGCTGACACGCGGGCCGTCGTTCGCGCAGACCGACGAGGGACGACTGCTCGGCCACGTCCACCTCGGGCTGCGGGTGATCGAGTCGCACGCGACGGGGATGACGCCCGCGCAGCTGGCGGAGCTCCTGCACTGCGTCGCGGTGCACCATGAGGTCCGCGCGGCGCGAACGGCGGAAGCGTCGGTGCTCTACCACGCGAACCAGCTCGACGCGATCGCGGCCACGCGTCCCGTCGAATAGTTGACCGCCGCGCTGTCGCTGGCGCTCAGCGCCAGCCTCGCGTGGGGCATCGCCGACTTCGTCGGGCCCTGGCAAGGCAGGACGCTCGGTGCGCTCCGCGTCATGCTCTGGGCCCAGGTAGGTGGAATCGCGATGCTCGCCGTCGTCGTCGCCGCGCGCGGCGAGGGACCGCACCACTGGGCGATCCTCTGGGCAATCCCGGCGGCAATCTCGGGAACGACAGGCCTCTACGCCTACTACCGCGGGATGCAAATCGGGGCGATGGCCGTCGTCGCGCCGATCGCGGGCGCGTCGGCGATCGTGCCGGTCGTCTTCGGCATCGCAACGGGCGACCGGCCGCGCACGGTGCAGATCGCCGGCATCGCCTGCGCGATCGTCGGCGTCGCGCTCGCGGCGCAGGAGCACCAGCAGGGCGGACAGCGCCGCGTCGCCGCCGGCGTCGGGCTCGCCGTGCTCGCGGCGATCGGCTTCGGTTTCTACTTCCCGCCGATGCACGCGGCCGGTGCGGCCGACCCCTGGTGGAGCTCTTTCATCTTCCGCATCACGGCCTTTCTCGTCGTGCTGGCGGCGGTCGCCGCACGCCGGCCGACCGTGAGGCTCGGCGGCCGCGCGCTCGCGATCGTGCTCGCAGTCGGCTGCGGCGACACACTCGGCAACTTGCTCTTCGCCGCGTCGTCTGGGCACGGGATCATCAGCCTCACCTCCGTGCTCGCGTCGCTCTACCCGATCGTGACCGTCGTCCTCGCTGCCGCGTTCCTGAAGGAACGCGTCGCCCGGATGCAGCTTGCGGGCATCGTCCTCACGCTCACGGGCGTCGGACTCATTTCCGCCTAGACGTTGAAGCGGATGTTCAGCACGTCGCCGTCGCGCACGAAGTAGGTCTTCCCTTCGAGGCGCTGCAGCCCGCGGCGGGCGGCTTCGGCATGCGAGCCCGCGTCGACGAGATCTTTCCAGTCGATCACCTCGCAGCGGATAAAGCCGCGCGCGATGTCGGAGTGGATCGTGCCGGCGGCGTCGAGCGCGGTCGAGCCGTCCCGGAGCGGCCACGCGCGCGTCTCCTTCTCGCCCGCGGTGAAGAACGTGACGAGATCGAGCGCGTCGCGCAACCTACGCGCGACCTCATCGAGTGCTGACGTGCCGCCGTCGCGAAACGCTGCCGCTTCCTCATCTGACAGCTCGGAGAGCTCGGCCTCGAGCGCGAGGTCGATCCCGCCTGGTCCGTTCTCGACCGCGATCAGCGGCTTGGTGGTCAGCGGCTCGAGCTCTCCGGGGAGCTCCCCGGGATAGTCCGCGAGCGAGCCGCCCGCGTCGGCGTGCGCAAGCACCTTGCGCAGCTCCTCGAGCTCCACCTTCAGCTTCGGGTCGCCGGACTTCGCCTGCTTCTCGACGCGCTCGACGCGGCGCTCGACGTGGTCCCGATCGGCGACGAGCAGCTCCAGCTTCAGGTTCTCGAGGTCGCCCGCAGGGTCGGCGTCGGCCGAGAAGCCGTCGAGTACGACGAGCAGCGCGTCGACCTGGCGAAGTGCGCCGAGGAGCGCGGGCCCGGTGCCCGGAACGTCCTGCACGCGGACCGCCGCCGGCGTCACCTTCTTCGCGGAGACGACGCGTGCGAGCGCGTCGAGCCGCTCCTCGGAAACGGCGGCCATGCCGACGTTCGTCTTGCCGTACTCGCCGCCGCCGGTCTTCGTCAGCGCCGTGAAGAGCGTCGTCTTCCCGGAGCCCGGAAGCCCAACGATGCCGACCTCGAGCGCCACGCGCCCAGGCTACTCAATCGGAGTCGTCGCCCTGCTTCTCGAGCTTCTTGTGCAGCGTTGCGAGGGCACGATGCTGCAACGACTTCACCGCACCCTCCGACTTGCCGAGGATCGTCGCCGCCTCGCCGTTCGCAAAGCCGAAGACGAACTTGAGCGTCAGCACCTGCTGCTGTTCCGCCGAGAGGTCGTCGATCAACTCGAGCATCGACTTCTGGCCGATCGCCTGGAGCGCGCCGGCCTCCGCAGAAGTCGACTCGTCGGGCTCGGGTTCCGGCACCTCCTCCTCGGGCTGCCAGCGACGAGAGGCGCGGAAATGGTCCATCGCCAGGTTGTGCGCGATGCGAAAGAGCCACGCCGAGAATGGCGCCGAGCCCCAGCGAAACTTGCCGATCGACTCGAGCATCTTCAGAAAGGTCTGCGTCGTCAGATCCTCGGCGTCGTGGCGGTTGCCGACGGTGACGTGGAGGTAGCTGTAGATGCGATCGAAATGGAGGAGGTAGAGCTCCTCGAGCGCCCTCCGGTCGCCGCGCTGCGCAGCGTCGACGAGCGGCCGCATGCGCTGCGCCTCGGTCGCCCGCGCCGAGTCGGTCGTGGACTGGCTCACAGGATTACGGTGCCCCCGAGCAGGCGGGCCTTAACTTCTGAACCGCTCAGGCGACAGCACCGAAACCCACCGTCGCCTCGCGCGCATAGCGCTTGACGAAGACGACCTTCTTCAGCGCGAAGGTGTAGCGGCCGTCGTCGGCCTCGAACGAGAACGACTCGCCTTCCGACGCGAGTGCGCGGTCGAGGTCATCCGCCGTCGTGACGGGCACGACGACGCGCAGGGCCTGTCCGCCCTCGAAGGCAACCTCCAGCCAGACGCGGTCAGTGTTGGGCACGGCCCACCAACTCTGCCAGGGTTCCGCCGGTCGCGGAAGGATGAACGAACGCGACCTCGAGCCCGAAGAGCCCCCGCCGCGGGCTTTCGTCGATCAGCTCGACGCCGTCGAGGGCGAGCCGCTCGAGCTCGGCGGCGACGTCGTCCACCTCGAAGGCGACATGGTGCATCCCCGGCCCGCGATTGGCCAGGAACTTGCCGACGGGCGTCTCGGGGCCCAGCGCGGCGAGAAGCTCGATCCTGTCGCCGCGGACGCGAAGCGAGGCGGCCTCGACACCCTGGTCGGCCAGCCGGTCGCGATGCTCGACGGTCGCGCCGAACAGGCGCTCGTAAGTGGCAACGGCGCCGTCGAGATCCTCGACCGCGATTCCGACGTGGTGGATCCCCGGCACGAGTCGATGCTATCCGCGGCGAAACGTGAGAGGATCACGGCGATGAGGCGGGCGCTCTCGTTGCTCTTTCTCGCCGTGCTGCTCGCGGGATGCGGTTCGAGCGGCACCAAGGACAACGGCGAGGCGGCGAAGACGGCGGCGCAGGTCGTCGCCGACGCGAAAGCGGCGTCCATGGCCGCGGCGACCGTCCACATCTCCGGCGTGGGAACGACCAGCGGACAGCCGCTCAAGCTCGACCTGTTCCTCGTGGCAGGCAAGGGCGGCCGGGGCATGCTCACGGTGAACGGCCTCACCTTCCAGATCGTTCGCGTCGGAAACAGCGCCTACTTCAAGGGCGACTCGACCTTCTGGCGGAACTTCGGCGGCGCGGCGGCGGCAGAGCTCCTGCAGGGGCGCTGGCTCGAGGCTCCTGCGAACGCCGGCCGGTTCTCGGCGTTCACGCCGCTGACCGACATCGGCAAGCTCTTCACCGCGCTCTTCGCATTGAAGGACTCGATCAGGAACGAGGGCAGGACAACGCTCGACGGCGTCTCGGTCGTTGCAATCAAGGACACGACGAACGCCGGGACGCTCTACGTCGCCGCAAGCGGCACTCCGTACCCGGTCGCAATCCGGCAGAACGGCCAGGGCAAGCTGAAGTTCGATGCGTGGAACGGTGCCGTGACGCTGGCGGCGCCGAAGCGCCCCGTGAAGATCGCGTCTCTGACGGGTTAGAGCTCGGCGTTCAGGGCGCGCACGGTGCCGACCGTCTCGGAGGCGCGCGATTCCGGCTCGACGTCGCCGAAGACGTCGGCGAGCTCCGCGCGTGTAAGCGTCTCCTTCTCGAGGAGCCCGGCCGCGACACGATCGAGTAGCGCGCGGTGCTTCGTCACGAGGCGTATCGCTTCGCCGTAGGCGTGGTCTGTCAGAGTTGATTGCTCCTGGTCGCGGAGCCGCTTCGTCTCCTCCGAGAGCGCGTAGTTGTCGGCTCGCATCGTGCGCGAGGTGACCGACTCGCCCATGCCCCACTCGAAGACCATCGAGCGCGTGATCTGCGTCACCTTCTCGAGATCGTTCGCGGCGCCGTTCGTGACGCGCCCGAACACGACCTGTTCGGCGGCACGACCGGCAAGCGCGACGATCAACCAGTCGCGCAGCTCCTCGCGCGTCTCGAGATGCCGCTCCTCCTCGGCGAGATGGAGTACGAAGCCGAGCGCCGCGCCGCGCGCGATGATCGTCGCCTTCTGCGGCGCGCGGCCGACCAGGTAGGCGACGAGCGCGTGGCCGCCCTCGTGGTAGGCGAGGATGCGCTTCTCCTTGTCGGTGACGACGCGGCGCTGCTGCAGACCGGCGACGACGCGCTCGAGCGCGTACTCGAAGTCCTCGCTCATGACCTGCTTGCGCTGCGAGCGCCCGGCGGAGATCGCGGCTTCGTTGCAGATGTTGGCGAGATCGGCGCCGGTCAGACCGGACGTCTGGCGCGCGATCCCCGGCAGGTCGACGTCGTCGGCGAGCGGCTTGCCGCGCGTGTGAACCTTGAGGATCTCCTCGCGTCCTTTCAGGTCGGGCTGGTAGATCAGGATCTGGCGGTCGAAGCGGCCCGGGCGCAGCAGCGCCGGGTCGAGATCCTGCAAGCGGTTCGACGCGCCCATGACGACCACCTGGTCGCGGGCGCCGAAGCCGTCGAGCTCGACGAGCAGCTGGTTGAGCGTCTGGTCCTGCTCCCGGTTGAACGAGTGGCCGCTACGCGCCTGGCCGACCGCGTCGAGCTCGTCGATGAAGACGATCGAAGGCGCGTTCTTCCGCGCCTCTTCGAAGAGCTTCCGGATCCGTGCCGCTCCGAGACCGGCGAACATCTCGACGAATGCGGATGCGCTCTGCGCGAAGAATCGCGCCCCCGACTCGTTGGCGACGGCCTTCGCCGCAAGCGTCTTCCCGGTTCCCGGCGGCCCGTGCAACAGGATCCCCTTCGGCACGCGCGCGCCGAGCGCCTCGAAGCGCTTCGGGTCTCGCAGGAAGTCGACAACCTCCTGTAGCTCGGCCTGCGCTTCGTCGAGCCCCGCGACCTCGCTCCAGGTGACCGACGACGACGAGCCCGGCGTGATCCTCATCGGCTTGACGCGAGGCATCAGCTTCACCGTGCGCCAGAGCAGATAGACGACGACCAGCATCAGCAGGAAGAACATCACCGGCAGCCAGGTGATCGCGAAATCGCGCGCGAACGAGCCGAAGGAAGCGACCATCCCAGTGTTCATCGGCATCCCGCCCGACAGCCTAAAGCCGCAGCGGTCAATCCACCGGCTCGAGTCGTGAATTCGGCCGAAATCTGCGTCCCACCTTCGCGGAGGGTCGACCGTCGAGCTCGACGATGTCGGCGGTGAAGTCGTTGGCGCCGCGGATCAACGAGGAACCGACGCCGTAGGCGTCGACGGGAACCCCGTCACGCTCGAACGCCTCGATCTTCTCGACGTTGAAGCCGCCTGAGGCAACGATGCGGACCCACTCGAAGCCTTCGCCGTCGAGCGCGGCGCGCACCTTGTGCACGAGTCGGGGATTGACGCCCGTCGGCGCGAAGTCGCCGAGCTCGCCCCAGAGCGAGCGGTCGACGAGCGTCTCCGACGTGTCGAGCCGAACACCCCAGAGCCGCGGCCCGAGCGCGCGCGCCACGGCAAGTGCCGTCTCGACGGAGTCGTTGTCGAAGTCGACGAGCAGCGTGATGTTCATGTCGCGCGGCGCCCACTCGGCGAACTTCCGCGCCGCGAGGACGGTGTCGCCGCCGTAAGCGGCGATCAGTGAGTGGGGCACGGTGCCGACGCCGACGCCGCCCCACCACGATGCCTGGTCGTCGGTCGTGACGCCGATCGGCGTTCCGACGATCTGACCGGCCACGTAAGCGGCATAGCCGTCGCCCGTCTGAACGCGGTAGTGGTCGTGGCGTGCGGGCATGAAGATGATCGGCTTCCCGTTCGCCGCTTCCAGCACGCGCACGACGTTCGTGGTGATCAGCGTGCGACGGGCCAGCGTGCCGAGATATGCCGTCTCGAGGTGCGCGAACGAGGTGTAGTCACCTTCGATCGTCATCACGGCCTCGTAGGGCTCGATCGGGTCCCCATCGCGCAGCGCGCGCACGTCCAGCGCGTCCCAGTCGTGAGCGCAGAGCTTGAGGATCGCGATCGCCTCGTCCATGCCGCCGAGGTACGAGCTCTCCTTCTGGAAGACCTGCATGACGACGTTCGGGTGCGCACCGTCGGCGAGCAAGGTCGCTCGCGCGTGGTTGAAGTACGCGTCCGTGTAGTACCCGGCCCGCAGCTTCTCGACCGGAAGGTCGAAGATCGCGGGATCGAGCCGGACCCTAAGCGGCGTCTTCGAGCGCTCCGCTTCCGGAGTAAGGCTCAAGCTCGGTAACGCAGACGGACGCGCG
>DASYAO010000120.1:0-3722 GCA_036501285.1 Gaiellaceae bacterium | reverse complement strand
CCACGTCTCGAACACGCCGACGCAGATCAACATCCTGCGCGCGCTCGGCGCCGACCTGCCGGTGTACGCACACGCGCCGAACATCAACGGCCCCGACGGCAAGAAGCTCTCGAAGCGCCACGGTGCGGTGTCGATCGACGTGTTCCGCGACGAGGGCTACTACGCGCCGGCGCTGATGAACTTCCTGGCGCTGCTCGGCTGGAGCTACGACGACAAGACGACGATCATGCATCGTCACGAGCTGATCGAGCGGTTCTCGCTCGAGCGTGTCGTGCCGAGCCCGGCGACGTTCGACTACCAGAAGCTCGACTGGATGAACGGCGTCTACCTTCGCGAGCTGCCGCCGGAGGAGTACGCGGCGGTGCTGCTGCGGTACCTGCACGAGCAGGGAGTCGAGTGGCCGGAGGATCGCGTGCGCGCATCGGCGCCGCTCGTACAGGAGAAGATCGAGAGGTTCTCGCAGTACCCGCCGTTCGCTCGGTTCTTCTTCGAGCCGGTGAGCCCCGACGGCGCCGATGCGGAAACCTGTCGTGCGGCGCGCGACGCGCTCGCGGGTGTCGATCCTTGGGAGGCGTCACGCATCGAGGATGCGCTGCGTGCGTTCGCAGACGAGCTCGCCCAGAAGCCGCGGCAGGCCTTCGGGCCGGTGCGGCTCGCTGTCACCGGCTCGAATGTGTCGCCCGGGCTCTTCGAGAGCCTCGAACTACTCGGCAAGGACGAGGCGCTTGCTCGGCTCAATGCCGCGGCGGCGGCCGGCTAGGCAGAGGCCGCGGGGGCGCGAGCGGATTCAGTGCGCGCTGGAACTCCCGCCAGGCGCGCAGCCTGAAGCTGTGAGAGGGACGGGGGAGTTCGTGTTCGCTCCGATTCCTGACGTCCGCCGCGTCCCTCGGTGGGGGCGCACGGTGCGACATGTTCGTAGAGGAAACGCCCCAGCAGAACGGTAAGTTACGGCTTGTAAACCAGAAACGAACCGCAGACGGCCAGCATCCCCGCGGCCCAGAGCGGCCAGAAGCCGACGACCGCGCCGCCCGTGAACGCGCCGGCGCCGGCGAGGACGAGCACGAGTGCCTTCAGCGGCGCGCCGAGATCGCGGCGGGAACGCTGCGGCTCGTCGACGGGCTCCGGGGGCGCCGCAAAATGGAGGCGCGCGAGCCGCACGCCGAAAAGCGCGCCGCGCCATTCGTAGATGCACGGCAGGGCGGCGTCGGCGCCGTCCTCGTCGAGCGCCTCGACGACGTCGGCGGTCGAGTCGCGCGCGGCGGTGAGCGCCTCGCCGAGCTCGATGTGCAGCCGCTCGACGCCCGCCGGGGGCGCGAGCGCGAAGACGTCCTCGCTCGCGCAATGGAGCCGGTACTGCAGCTTTCGTAGAACGTCGGCATCGGCCTCCTCGATGTCGAGCGGGTCGGCCGCGTACTGCTCGAGCTCGGAAAGGGTGCGCGCGAGCCCGACCCAAAGCGCCCCAACCTGTGTGGCGTAACGCTGACCGATTCCCCCAGTCGGTACCACGCTCGGATCGTAACCGTCACGCGGGCCTCGGCGAACATCGAATACGATCGCCCGCCGATGATGACCGACGAGGCGGCACCCATTCTGGTGGTCGAGGACGACCCGAGCCTACGGCTGCTCTGTCGCGTCAATCTCGAGCTCGAGCACTTTCGCGTGCAGGAGGCAGCGTCGATCGTCGAGGCGCGTGTCAGGATCGAGACGGAGCGGCCGGCCGTCGTCTTCCTCGACGTCTTCCTCGCGGGCGAGCCCACCGACGCACTGCTCGAAGAGCTGCGCGCGGCCGGGATCCCGGTGGTGATCGTCACGGGGTCGGACACCGCGGTGTACCGCGACCGCGCCGACCAGGTACTCGGGAAGCCGTTCGCCCCCGCCGACCTCGTCGCCGCCGCGAAGCGCTACAGCGTCAGCTAGGGTTTCGCGCGGTTTGGCGGTGACCACTGTCCGGACGCCTGCGGAGTTCGAGGAGCGCCTCGCCCGGTATCTGTACGAGCGGTCCGAAGAAGGCCGGGCCGTGCGCGTCGGGGAGAAGGAGACTTCGGAGCAGGCGGAGATCGTCCGCCGCTACGCCGACCTCTTCAGCCGCGAGCAGCTCGACGCCCTGCGCGCGGCCGAGGACGATGCTTCGGGCGAGCAGCACGAGCTTCTCTATCGCCTGCGGAAGACGTGCGAGGGCGGGCTCGTGTCGGCCGCGCTCGTCGAGAGGGAGGACGAGCTCGAGAACCGGCTCCTGGCGGAGCGGCTCACGTTCCGCGGCGAGGAGATGCCGCTCCGGAACGCGCAGGCGAAGATGGCGGTCCTGCCGGAGTACGCCGACCGCGAGGAGCTCGGTGAGCTCCAGTCGGAGGCGAGCGCGCACTTCAACCCCGACCGGCTCGAGCTGATCGCCGCGGGCGAGGAGCTTGCAGCGGAGCTCTCGGAGATCGCGGACGCGGTCGAGCGCAACGAGGACGAGAAGGGGATCTCGCTCCGCGAGCTCTCCGCAGCGCTGAAGGCGGCAAGCGACGACGCGACTGTGTCGTTCATCGCGCTACGCAGCCGGTGGTTCGACAAGCTCCTCGGCCCCGACCATCCCGACGTTCCGTCGAGCTACCACACCGCGTATATGCGAAGGCTCTCGCCGCTCGAGTCGACGTACACGAAGGAGCGCGCGACGGAGATCTGTCTTGCGACGCTCACCGATCTCGGCTTCGATCTCGCGGCGTCCTCGAACATCAAGCTCGACCTCGACGACCGGCCGCAGAAGGCGCCGCGCGCGTGCGTGATCGCGAGCGACCCGCCGAAGGTCGTGCATCTGATCACCCGCGCGCAGGGCGGGCTGCACGACTACCAGGCGTTCCTGCACGAGGCGGGGCATGCGCTGCACTACGGCGGCGTCGATCCCTCGCTGCCGTACACGTTCCGCCGGATCTCGCGCGATCACGCGCTGACGGAGATCTACTCGTACATCTGCGAGGCGATCTCACGCGAGCCCGGCTGGCACGCGAAGTACTTCGGGCTCTCGGACGAGCAGGCGGAGGAGAACGCGCAGGCGACCGTGTTCCTGGAGGCGCTCCTGTATCGCCGCTACGAGGCGAAGCTGCGGTTCGAACTCGATTTCTGGAGCCGGTTCGCAGACGACGGCGGGACGCCCGCCGGCTACGAGGAGTATCTGACCGAGGCGACCGGCGTCCGCTATCGCGGCGACGGCTTCCTGTCGGACATGGACGCCGGCTTCTACTCGGCTGACTACCTGCGCGCGTGGATCCGTTCCGCGCAGCTGCGCCGACATCTTCTCGACACGATCGGCGAGGATTGGTGGCAACGCAAGGAGACCGGCGAGCTGCTGACCGAGCTCTTCCGCACCGGTACTCAGCTTTCGAGCGAGGATGTCGCCGCGCGTCTCGGCTACGACCCGCTCGACACGACGCCGCTCCTCGCCGAGATCGCGATCTGATCGCAGGAAGCCTTCGCTAGACTGGCGCGGCCACGCGGCCCATTCGTCTAGTGGCCTAGGACACCGCCCTCTCACGGCGGCGGCACGGGTTCGAATCCCGTATGGGCCTTACATACGCAAGAACTGCATGTGGCCACGTGGTTGGCGTTCGATTTCCCCATGTGGGATTCGAACGGATCAGAAGCCGGCTCATGAGCGTGCGTTCCGCGTCGTTTGGTTGCAGGGTGGGGTGGTGCTCACTCGTGGCCCAGGACCGGAGTCTTTCGCGAGCCGAGTGACCTGG
>DASYAO010000119.1:0-7999 GCA_036501285.1 Gaiellaceae bacterium | reverse complement strand
GAACGCGGTGATGGCGGAGCTCTACGGGAAGCTCGAGGGGTGCTCGCACGGCTACGGCGGCTCGATGCACCTTTACGACATCGAGCGCGGCAATCTCGGCGCGAACGCGGTCGTCGGCGGCGGGCTGCCGGCGGTCGTCGGTGCGGGGCTCGCGTTCAAGTTCCGCGACGAGTCGCGCGTCGCGGTCGCGTTTTTCGGGGACGGCGCGACGAACACCGGCACTTTCCACGAGTCGCTCAACCTCGCGCAGCTCTGGCAGACGAAGTCGCTCTTCGTCTGCGAGAACAACCACTGGGCCGAGTCGACGCCCGGCTGGCAGCACTCGCCGGTCTGGAACGACATGTCGAAACGCGCGGTCGCGTTCGACATGCCGTCGGTCAAGGTGAACGGGCAGGACATCGAGGAGGTGTACGACACGGCGCGCGAGGCGCTCGAGCGCGTGCGCTCCGGCGAGGGGCCGATGTTCCTCGACGTCGAGACCTATCGCATGGAGGGCCACTACATCGGCGACGCGCAGGTCTACCGTTCGAAGGAGGATCGCGCCGAGGCCGCGGAGCACGATCCGATCGAGCTCCTGCGCGCAAAGCTTTCCGTTCCCGACGAGGAGTTCGAAGCGCTCGACAGGGAGGCGCACGAGATCGTCGACGCCGCGGTCGAGTTCGCGAAGGCGGGTACGGACCCGCAGCCCGAGGACGCGCTCAAGAACGTCTATGCCTGAGCTCACCTATCGCGCGGCTGTGAAGCAGGCGATCGCGGAGGCGATGCGCAAGGACGACGACGTCTTCATCATGGGCGAGGACATCGCCCAGATGGGCGGCTCGATGGGCGTCACGCAGGGGCTCTTCGACGAATTCGGCGGCGAGCGCGTGCGCAACACGCCGATCAGCGAGATGGCGATCGTCGGCGCGGGCATCGGCGCGGCGATGCAGGGCATGCGGCCGATCGTCGAGATCATGTACGAGGACTTCATGTCGCTCTCGATGGAGCAGATCGTCAACCAGGCGGCGAAGCATCGGTACATGTCGGGCGGGCAGGTGAAGGTGCCGCTGACGATCCGCACGCAGGGCGGCGCCGGCTGGTCGCCGGGCGCGCAGCATGCGCAGCAGGTCGAGGCGTGGTTCGTCGGCGTGCCGGGGTTAAAGGTCGTGTTCGCGTCGTCGCCGAACGACGCGCGCGGTCTGCTCTGGTCGGCGATCTACGACGACAACCCCGTGATTTTCTTTGAGCACCGCCTGCTCTATCCGATCAAGGAGGAGGTCGGCGAGAAGCTCGAGCCGATCCCGCTCGGCAAGGCGCGCGTCGTGCGCGAGGGGCGCGACGTGACGGTGATCGCGACGGGGCCGCTCGTCCATCGCGCGCTGAAGGCGGCCGAAGAGGCGGAGGGCGACGGGATCTCCGTCGAGGTCATCGATCCGCGAACGTTGCAGCCGCTGGACGTCGACGGGCTCGTCGCGTCGGTGAAGAAGACGAACCGCTGCGTCGTCGCGCACGAGGCGGTGACGCGGATGGGCTTCGGCGCCGAGGTCGTCGCCGTGCTGCAGGAGCAGGCGTTCGACTGGCTCGACGCGCCGATCGAGCGCGTTGGTGCGAAGTTCGCGCCGCTCGCGTTCGCGCCGGCGATGGAGCAGTTCGTGATCCCGCAGCCGGCTGACGTTCTCGCTGCGGTGAAGCGCACGGTGGCGAGGGCATGAGTTCCGAGGTGACGCTTGTCGGCGCCGAGCTCAGGACGTGCGGGCTTTGCTCGCACGTCCGTCTGCGTTGCCAACTTGAAACGATCCGAACGGGGCGCGCATGAGCTCCGAGGTGAAGTTGCCGCGCCTCGGTCAGGGGATGGAGGCGGGGACGATCGTCAAGTGGTTGAAGGCCGAGGGCGATCGCGTCGAGAAGGGCGAGCCGCTGTTCGAGGTCGACACCGACAAGGCGACGCAGGAGGTCGAGGCCGAAGTCGCCGGCGTGCTGCTGAAGATCGCCGTCGAGTCGGGCGAGGTGCCGGTGGGCGAGACGATCGCCGTCATCGGCGACGAAGGCGAGTCCGTTCCCGACAAGTCGAAACCGGCGCCGGAGGCGAAGGAGCAACCGTCCGAAAAGGCTGCGCCCGAACCGGTGTCCGAAACGGACACGTCTGGCGGCAGCCACAGTGACAAAAGTGTGACAAGTTCTCCACAGGTCACGAACGGCGGCCGCGTGAAGGCGAGCCCGCTTGCACGCCGACTCGCCCGTGAGCAGGGAGTCGAGCTCGGCGGGCTCAAGGGGACAGGTCCCGAGGGGCGGATCATCGCCGAGGATGTCGGGCGCAGCGAGTCACGCCCAGAAGCGGCACGTCCGGCGGCAGCCGCTGTAACAGATGTTCCACAGCCGGCCGGCGGGGGCGAGGCTGAAGGGGTCGAGGCTGTGCCGCTTTCGAAGATCCGCGCGACGATCGCGCGTCGGCTCACGCAGGCGTGGCAGGTGCCCGTCTTCCAGCTCACGGTCAGCGCCGACATGACGCTCGCGAACGAGCTCGTCGGGCGCGCCCGCGAGCTCAACCCCGACGTTCGCATCACCGTCACAGACCTGCTGGCGAAGGTCTCCGCGATGGCGCTCGCCCGCCACAAGGACGTGAACGTCCAGTTCACGGAGGAGGCGCTTCTCCGCTTCCGCGACGCCAACGTCGGCATCGCCGTCGCGGCGCCGACCGGTCTCGTCGTCCCAGTGATCCACCGCGCCGAGCGCCTTTCGCTGGCCGAGACCGCTCGCGCCCGCACCGACATCGTCGAGCGCGCCCGGGACGGCAAGCTGACCCAGCGCGACCTCGAGGGCGGCACCTTCACGATCTCGAACCTCGGGATGTTCGGCGTCGAGCAGTTCACGGCCGTCCTCAACCCGCCTCAGGCGGCGATCCTGGCCGTCGGCGCGACGAAGGACACGCCCGTCGTCCGAAACGGCGAGATCGCAGCCCGCCCGCTGATGACGATGACGCTCACCGTCGACCACCGCGCCGTCGACGGCGCGGAAGCGGCAGACTTCCTGCGGACCGTGAAAACGTTCGTCGAGGAACCCGCGCTCGCGCTCTGACATGGCGACTGGCCCGCGCGTCATCTACCAGGTGCGCGACTTCGCTCGCGCACGCGAGTTCTACACGCGGCAACTCGGCTTCGAGGAGACCTTCGTCGACTTCGACGAGAAGTGGGTGACCCTTCGCAACGGCGCGATGGAGATCGCCGTCACCGAAGGCGAGCCCGATCCGAGCGGAGGCGTCGCGATGATCGACGTCGCCGACATCAAGGCCGAGACCGACCGCCTGCGCGCCGATGGCGTCCAGGTCGGCGTCATTGTCGAGCTCGCCGGCGAGATGCTCCTCGTCGACGTCTTCGACCCGGACGGCAACCGCATCCAACTGTCCCAACCGCTCACCTCCGAATGACCGTCATCCGTCGCGGCGGCGCGCAGGACGTTCCGTTCATGCGCTCCCTGCTCACGCATGCCTACAACTGGCACGTGAACCTCCTCGACACGGACGTTCCAATCGGCCGCTACGTCGACGGCTGGGGGCGCCCCGGCGACACCGCGCTGATCGCACAGGAGGGCGGGCACCGCGTCGGCGCCGGCTGGTTCCGGCTTTTCCGCGAGTCGGCACACGGCTACGGCTTCGTCGACGACCAGACGCCGGAGCTCACGATCGTCGTCGTCCCGTCGCGCCAGGGCGAGGGCATCGGCCAGTTGCTCCTCACAGGTCTCGTCGACCGCGCGCAGGCCGACGCGTATCGCGCGGTTTCCGTCTCGCTCGAGCGCGGGCATCCCGAGGTCGAGATCTACGAGGCCGCCGGCTTCGACGAGATCGAAGAGACCGAGCGCACCGTGACGATGCGCCGCACCTTTTAAAGAAACGCTTAGGAACCGCCGTCCGGCGAGCACCAGAATCTCCACCCGATGGGGGCGTTGAAAGCCGGGTGCACGGCGGTCGTCGCCGTGCTCGCTCTTGCCTGCGGCGCGGCCGCTGCCGACCAGTCGAATCCCGGCTGGACGACCTATGGAAACGACGTCTCGCGCGCCGGCGACGCGAGCACGAGTGCGACGACGCTCACGCGCGCCTTCGTGCTCCCACTCGGCGGCAGCATCGTCGGCCAGGTGCTCGAGGATGACAACATCTTCTTCGCCTCGACGACCGCAGGCGGCGTCGTCGCCTTCACCGCCGACGGCTACGTGCTCTGGCGCGACAACTTCGGCCAGCTCGCAATGCCGTGCCTGCAGCTGCAGGGCTATGGAATCGTCGGCACCGGCGTGATCGACGACGCCACGCAAACCCTCTACGTGGCCGACGCCTTCGGCCGACTGCACGCACTCGACCTCGCTACCGGGACCGAGCGCCAGGGCTGGCCCATCCGTGTCTTCTCCGACTTCCGCAAGGAGCTCGTCTGGGGCGCGCTCACCCTCGCCGACGGCAACGTCTACGTGCCGACCGCGTCCTACTGCGACTCGCCGTCGCTCGGCGGCCTCTACAGCGTCTCGACGACGACCCAGCAGATCACCGCCTGGATCAGCGTCCCGCAGTCCGAAGGCGGCGGCGGCGGCGTGTGGGGATGGGGCGGAACGGCGTACAGCGCCGCGGACGACGCGCTCTACGCCGTCACCGCGAACGCGTTCAGCGGCGGCTCGAACACCGACAGCAACTTCAACGAGTACGCGGGCTACGGTGAGCACATCGTCAAGCTCGGTTCCGATCTCAGCGTCGAGGACTCCGACCATCCGACCGACCTGACGACGCCGGCCGATCTCGACTTCGTCGGCTCGCCGGTCGTGCTCGACCGGTCGGGCTGCGGCGAGCTCGTCGTCGGCGCCGACAAGGACGACAACGTCTATGCCTGGCAGGCGGACGACATCGGCCACGGGCCGATCTGGGAGTTACCGCTGCAGCAGTTCGACGCGTCCGACCCCCTCCTTTCGCAGCTCGCTTGGTCGCCGTCGCTCGACGCGCTGTACGCCGCCTCGGGGACGCAACTCGTGCGCATCAACGTCGACGCCGACTGCAACCCGAAGGTCGCGTGGTCGGAGCCCCTCGGCACGAAGACCGAGAACGGCTCGCCGACGATCGCGGGTGACACGGTCTGGATCGCGGTCAACGGAACGACGAAGCTGCTCGGCTTCGACGCGCGCACCGGCGCGCAGGTCTACGAGGCGCCGCTCGGCGGCACGACCGTCGAGGCGCCGACGATCGCCGACGGCCGCCTCGTGATCGGGACGATGACCGGGCTCGTCGAAGGGTTCTCCTACGACACGGCCGTCACGCCGCGCGCGAAGCCGATGGCGGTCAGCTGGGCCGGCAAGCGCTACGGCTGGGAAGGTCGGGAGGACGGCGTCTACGCCACGAACGACGGCGGCACCACGTGGCACAAGATCTACGCCGGCCCTGCGCTCGACGTCCTGCGCATCTCGAGGGACGAGGGCTTCATCTCGGTCGGCGACGAGCCGGGCTCGTGTATGTGCGCCACGCAGCAGTTCTGGACGGCCTCGGATGGGCAGCACTGGCACCAGACGACGACGCTCCCCGAGAACTTCGTGCGCAGCGGCAAGAGCCTCTACTTCTGGACGGGAACGCACCTCGCGACGCTCGCGACGCTGTCGCGGCAGGTGAGCTCGTCGCGCCTCGTCTCCTCGACGCTCGACTCGGTCACGAACGGGACGATCGTCGCGGTCGAGCCGATTCCGGGCGGCGTCGCCGCGCTCGTCTCGAGCCGCGCCAAGGGCCAGAACTGGGACAATACGCCGCGCGTCATGATCGTGAAGGGCAAGACTGTGACCACTGAGACGCTGCCGGCGATCAGCGGCCGTCCGCTCGTTCAGAGCCTGCAGGTCGACTGGCCGAAGCTGACCGTGACCGCCACCGACTACGTCGCAAACCCGGCGCGTGGCGCCGCCTGGACTTCAGGGGATGGCGGCGCCACGTGGAGTGCCGGGTAGGGGGCGGGCTTCTACTTCACTGCGATGTGTGCGTAAGCCGGCGTCGTGCTGAACTGATCGAAGCCGTACTTGGTGACGTTCGTGCTGGTGATGCGGACCACGTACGACCACATGTACGGAACCCACGGCACGACGTTCGTCATCAGGAACTTGTCGAGGTTCTCGTAGCACGACAGCCGTGACTGGCCGATCAGGCCGGCGCACTTGTCGAGCTGCGCGTTGATGCTCGGGACGTTGTTCACGTCACCGGTGACCCCGACTGTCTTCGCGATCGACGGGGTGATCCCGACGAGCGAGTAGTTCGTGTTTCCGTTCGGGATGATCGTCCTACCGTCGAAGAGCGGCGAGAAGAACGTCAGAGCGTCGGCGTAGTCCTTCCCCCAGCCGGGACGCTCGGAGACGGCAACGTCCTTCGACGGAGTCTGCAGGGTCGGGTACGCACCGTTGATCGTGTGCACCTTGAAGGTGATCCCGATCTTCTTCGCGTCGGCCTGCATGACCGGAACCATCTTCTGGTCGACGAGGCGCGTGTCGGCCAGCAGATAGACGTTCTTGCAGGCGGCGACATCGCACTTGCCGTCGTTGTTCGTGTCGTACTTCGAGCCCTTCATCGCGGCTTTCGCCTTCGCGACGCTGCCGTGATCGCCGGGCGTTTTGTACGGCGCGAACTCCGACAACTGGTTGTTGAAGAGCGTGTCGGGAACGATGTGGTTCGCGACCTTGCCGTACTGCGGGCCACCCCAGGCCTGGATCAGCGAGGTCTTGTCCATGATGTAGTTCATCGCCTTGCGGACGTGGATGTCGTCGAACGGCGCCTGGGTCAGGTTCATCGTGATGTACCAGGTGCGATCGCCCGAGTTGACGTGGTACTGCGACCGCAGGCTCGCGTCTGTGGAGTACTTGCGCAGATCCTGCGGCGGGATCGACGAGTTCGCCATGTCAAGTTCGCCCGCCTCGATCTTGTTGTAGATGTCGTCCGCGTTCGAGTCGATCAGGAACTGGAACTCGTCCGGGAAGTTCTCCCGCGCCACCTTGCTGTCGGTCGCTGGGTTGTAGTTCGGGTTGCGGACGAGATCGATGTCCGTCTGCTCGTTGATCCCGCTCGCCGGCTTCAGTCCGGCGCACGACGAGTCGTTGACCTGATCCATGCCCTTGATCATGTAGCCGGCCGTCGAAACGAGATCGAGGCCGTACTTGCCGGGCTGGCCGTTGAAGCACTTCGCGACCTCGGACGGGATCGGCCCCGTCGCCGGCATCGACATCCGCCTGAGGAAGTCCCCGGTCGGTTGCGTGAGCGTGAAGACGATGGTCGACGCGTTCGGCGTCTGGATGCCGCTGATCGTCTTCGCCTTCCCCTTCGCATAGCTTTCCCAGCCCTTGATGACGCTGTAGTAGAAGGAGTACTGGCCTCCATCCTTCGGATTCGCGAGGCGCTCCATCGCGTAGAGCACGTCCTTCGACGTGACGGCGCGATTCACCGGCGGGCTGAACTTGACGCCTGACCGGATGTGGAACGTGTACACCTTGCCGCCGTTCGTCGGCGTCGGGACGCTTGTCGCGAGATCGGCGATGACCGAGTTGCCGGCGGCGCCTGCGACGTGGTTGTAACCGACGAGCGTGCGGATCAGCAGATCCGAGTAAAGCCCGAACGCGTCGCCGAGATATTCGCCGGTGGGATCGAAGCTGTCCGTGAATCCGAACGACTGCTCCCAGCCGACCTTGAGTGTTCCGCCTGCAGAAGCCTGCGTCTTCGCCGACCCCCCGGCGGCGATGACGGCCGTGGCGACGGCAATCGCAATGAAGGCCACGACAAGCCTGGATGGGCTCTTCACGATGTCGTCTCTCTCCTTTCGCCTCCTTCCCTCCGACCGGCGCGCCGTCCGGGCGCGCAAGTTGCAGTGACCTCCCGCTAGGACGACGCGGGCATAAATCGGTTAGACCGGGCAGAATGGAGAGAGCGGGATGGCGTGGTCACTGCTGGCTCACGCCAGGAGGTATCGCCATCCCGCTTCTTCGCTCAGACGAAGGTGTTAAGAGAAAGTTGAGTTCCGCGGGAGCCAGC
>DASYAO010000118.1:0-6088 GCA_036501285.1 Gaiellaceae bacterium | reverse complement strand
CGTGCGCGTCGGCTTCACGACCGACGAGGAGACGGGCCACGGCACCGATCACTTCGACATCGCGCACTTCGGCGCGCCCTTCGCCTACACGATGGACGGCGGCGAGGTCGGCGAGATCGAGAACGAGACGTTCTCGGCGATTCAGCTGACGGTCACCTTCCCCGGCGTTGGCGTGCACCCCGGTTACGCGAAGGACAAGCTCGTAAACCCGGTCAAGCTGGCGGCGGCGTTCGTCGACAGCTTCCCGAAGGGGCGGCTCTCGCCCGAGACGACCGAGGGCAGCGAGGGCTACATCCACCCGAACCACATCTCGGGCGGCGCCGAGGAGTGCACGGTGAAGGTCTTGCTCCGAGACCACGACGGCCAGAAGCTCGAAGAGCACTACGAGCTCGTCTGCAAGCTCGCGCGCGAGGCCTCGCCCGATGTGAAGATCGAGCGCTGGGACCAGTACCGCAACTTCCGCGAGAAGCTCGACGAGGTGCCGTTCGTGATCGACGCGGCGATGGAGGCGACGCGGCGGGTGGGACTCGAACCACGTCTCGCCAGCATCCGCGGCGGCACCGACGGCTCGCGGCTGACCGAGATGGGGCTGCCGACGCCGAACGTCTACGCGGGCGGGAACGAGTTCCACTCGACGCGAGAGTGGGTCTCGGTGCAGGACCTGGCGACGAGCGCAGCCACGGTGGTCGAGCTCCTGAAGCTCTGGGCCGAGCCCGAGTGGGCCGCCCGCGTTGCGGGTTGACAGGCCCCGGCCGGCCATGAGCTAATCGCCCATCCGACAACGGGAGGGTGAGAAGTGAGTAGGCACCCCTTGCATCAGCACCACGACGACGAGGCCGACCTCGCACAGTTCGGCTACACGCAGGAGCTTCGCCGCTCGCTCGGCGTCTTCAGCTCCTTCGCCGTCGCGTTCAGCTACATCTCGCCGTCGACCGGGATCT
Organism: Gaiellaceae bacterium; assembly: GCA_036501285.1. Classification (GTDB taxonomy): domain Bacteria; phylum Actinomycetota; class Thermoleophilia; order Gaiellales; family Gaiellaceae; genus PALSA-600. Next base: position 5,147 of record DASYAO010000118.1, on the reverse strand, counting down.
TCGCGCTCTTCTTCCTCGGGCTGACGACGGTCGGCGGCGTCTTCATCTGGAGCTGGCCGATCGTGATCGCCGGGCAGCTGATCATCGCGCTCGGCTTCGCCGAGCTCGCGAGCCACTATCCGGTCGCCGGCAGCGTCTTCCAGTGGACGAAGTACCTCGCAGGCAAGAGCTACTCGTGGTTTGCCGGCTGGATCTATCTCTTCGCCGGGATCATCACGATCTCGTCTGTCTGCGCGACGGTGCCGGCGGCGCTGATCCCGGCCTTCAACAACATGGGCTGGAACCTCGCCAACAGCCACGCGAACCAGCGCTGGGTGGCGCTCGTCGTGCTCGCCGCGATCGTCGTGATGAGCATCTTTGGCGTCAAGCTCGTCGCGATCGTCAACAACACCGGCGTGCTCTTCGAGATCCTCGGCATGTTCGTGTTCGCGTTCGTCGTCGCGCTCTTCCATCACCACCAGAGCCTCGGCGTCGTCTTCCACACGAGCGGCACGAGCCTGACGACCGGCACGTTCCTCGTCGCGATGTTCATGGCGCTCTACGTCGTCTATGGCTTCGACACCGCGGCGACGCTCGCCGAGGAGACGCGCAATCCGCGCCGCGAGGCGCCGAAGGCAATCATCTACTCGGTGATCGGCGCGTTCATCATCGGCGGCGTCTTCCTCTACGCGATGCTGCTCGGCATCCCGAACATGAAGACGGCGATCAGCCAAGGCTGGGGCCCGGCGAACATCATCGACGCAAACTTCGGCAACGCGTTCGCGACGGTGTTCCTGCTCGTCGTCTCGGCCGCGATCTTCGTCTGCGCGCTGTCGATCATCACAGCCGTGATCCGGCTCACGTTCGGGATGGCACGCGACGACGCGCTGCCGGGCTCGACGATCCTGAAGGAGGTCAACCCGAAGCTGCACACGCCGGTGTGGACGTGCATCGTGGTCGGTCTGCTCGCGGCGATTCCGATGGTGGAATTCGCGGGCGTCGCGATCATCGCGATCGCGGCCACGGGGATGATCTACCTCTCGTACCTGTTCGGCTCGTGGGCGCTTCTGCGCGCGCGCCTGCGCGGGTGGCCCGGGAAGCCGGCGCCGTTCTCGCTGGGGCGCTGGGGGATGCCGCTCTCGGTGGCGGGCGTGCTCTACGGCGCGGGCATGCTCGTGAACATCGCGTGGCCGCGCGCGGCGACAAATCCGCGGCCGGTTCCGGAGGCGACCGCGCTCGACTTCCACTGGCACTGGCTGAACAGGCAGCCGGTGCTCTGGAGCGTGCTCGGCGTGATCGTGATCGTCGGCGCCGTCTACTACGCGCTCGTGCAGAGGCACAAGCCGGCGCACGTGCAGGTGCCCGACGGCGACGTGCTCACAACCGCCCCCGAGCGCCCTGCAACCGCGCCGGGCTAGTTACATCGACAGGGCTTCGTAGACCTCGACGTTGCCGCCGCCCGCGAAGACAGGACAACCCTTCGCGTGTTCGGCGGCTTCGTCGAGGCTGCCCGCCTCGACGATCGAGTAGCCCGTCGCATTGGTCGCGCCGTTGCCGTTGACCGACTTCGACGCGCCGAACGGATTGCCCGTGTCGGTGACGTGGTCGCCCATGCCGCCGAGCCAGTCCATCCAGGCCTTCATCAGCTTCTGGCCCTCTTCCTCGGACGCCGGCACTCCGCCGCCGGTGTAGATGTAGACGAACTTCGCCATTACTCCATCCTTTCAAGCCACGGATCGCGGCCGGGGTCTCCCCCGGTGGCCGCGACAGCGAGGCGCTCGTGGTAGTGGTCCCAGCCGGCGGCATGCGAATCCGCAGCCTCCTTGCCGGGTAGGTCGCGGTGCGTGAAGAGCAGTCGCGTGCCCGCACCTTCGGGCACGAGCTCGTACTCGACAGTCGTCGACCCGGCGGGCACCGCGGCCTCGCCGGACTCCCAGCCCCAGCTCAGGACGAGCTTGCGGGGCGGGTCGATCTCGAGCACCTCGCCGGCGGCGGTGTGGCTCGGGATCACTTCGGTGCGGTGCTTGCCGCCCGGGCGCGGATCGAACGTCGCCGCGGTCCCCTTCCAGCGGGCGATCTTTTCGGGATCGACGAGGAACTCCCAGACGGTCTCCGGACTCGCATCGATCTCCAGCTCACGCGTGATCGCGACGCGTTCAGTCGTGCTTTCCACGCTTCTTCCTCTCCTCTCGTTCGGCCTCCCGTTTCAATGCCTCCAGCTTGGCGTCCCAGAAGGCCTCGAGGAAGCTCTTCACCTCATTGAAACCTTCTGGTCGCACGCTGTACAAGCGGCGCGTTCCATTCCGTCTTTCGTGCACGAGCCCGGCCTCCTTGAGCACGGTCAGGTGCTGCGAGACCGCCGGCCGTGTCACGTCGAAGTGCGACGCGATCTCGCCGGCCGTCAGCTCGTCGTTCCTGACGAGCGTCAGGATCCGGCGCCTGGTCGGCTCGGCGATCGCCTTGAGAGCAGCCTCCATGGAGTCGGAGTGTAACTCAGGACTTACGTAAGCGCAAGGCGACGCTCCAAACAGTTTCTTAACTGCACCTCGTCCCGGACGATGCTGCGGTCGATTCGCGTACGTTGTTGACATGCGCGTTTTGGCCATGGCTCTCGCCGCCTTCGCGTTCGTGGCGCCACCGAAGCCCGGCCCGGCCGGCCTCGAGGTCGTGCCGATCCCGCAGGTGCCGGTGCTCGCGAACGCCCAGGCGGTGAAGAAGGGACAGACGATCGACGGGATCCAGTGTCAGAACACGGAGAAGGTCGCGTTCCATATCCACGCGCACCTGGCGATCTTCGTCGACGGCAAGCAGAAGCAGGTCCCCTACGGAATCGGGATCGGACCGCTCGCCGGCGGCGGCTTCGGGGGCCAGCCGTACAAGTACGGACCGTTCGTCACCGAGGGCGGCTGCTTCATGTGGCTGCACACCCACACGGCCGACGGGATCATCCACATGGAGGCGCCGAAGCAGATCACCTTCAACCTCGGCGACTTCTTCGACATCTGGGGAATCAAGCTCTCCTCGTCACAGGTCGGCCCTGCGAAGGGGAAGGTGACGGCGCTCGTCGACGGCAAGGTCGTCGGCGGCAACCCGCGCTCGATCGTGCTGAAGGACCACGAGCTGGTCCAGCTCGACGTCGGCACGCCGCTCGTCGGGATGCAGCACGTCACCTTCGGCAAGCTCTCCTAGAAGGAGCGGCGGCGGCCCGCGCGAAGAACCTTCCGCGGACGGAAGACGACGAGTGCGGCAGGGAGGTTCACCATGATCCACATCGGAGACGTGCACGACTGGGTGGCCCGCCACCGCACCTACGCACATCGGGAGTCCGCGTTCGAGCGGATCCGCCACCGGTTTCGCCAGGCGATCGCTAAGCGGCGAGCCGGGGCATCTCGATCCCGCTGACGTCGAGCCCGAGCGACTGCGCCATCCGGATGCCGTTCTCGATCTCCTTGCGGAGCCGGGCAACGTCCGCCGAGCGCATCGCCGACCCGAGCCAGGCGCGCTCGCGCGGCCGCCACATCTCGTGCTCGACGAAGATCGGCAGCAGCCGGTTACCGGCTTTGATCAGCTTGTCCTTCGTCTTCTTCGACGCGCTCTCGAGCAGCACCCGCTCGTAGGCCATCCCCGAGCCGTGGTGGATGCCGTCGTCGACGGCGAGCCGGTTGCACATGTCCTCGAGGATCGTCCCCCGCGACGAGCGCGCGATCAGCCGGAACTTCGGGATGATCAGCCGTTCGAAGAAGACCTGCATCTGGAAGACCTTCTCCTCGATCGTGTCGGCGTCGAGCGTCATCCTGCAGAGCTCGTCGAGATGCGGGTCGCGCTCGGCGGTGCCGCCGACCATCGCGATCAGCTTGAGCCACGCCTCCGTGTGGCGCGCCTCGTCCTGCACGAGCGTCGTGTAGTAGAGCTTCGCCTCGTGGTGCGGCGCGAGCGCGAAGAGCTGCGCCGCCATCTCGACCGCGAGCTCGTCGGCCTGCAGCTGCTGCGTGATCACGCTGCGCCAGATATCGCGGCGCTTCGCCTGCCGCTCGGCCGACCCCTTCGACGACTCGGGGATCGGCGGCAGCTCGTCCCACGGTAGGTCGCGAACCTGCCACTCCGCCTTCTTCGCGAGCGTGTAATAGCGGAAGACCTCGGCGAACTCCTCGCGCGGCGGGCCATGCTCGATCGCGGCCATGGGGGCCGATTCTAGGCGCTCAAAAGCAGAAGCCCGCCCCGACTGCGGCGACGGGACGGGCTTCTTGGGAGTTCGCCCGGAATCGGCGGGCGGGCACGACTCCGGACAGGACGAGGGCACGTCCTCTCATTGAGACGCCGATCCGCACGAAAACTTGCGCTTTTGCGGCGATTAGACTTTTGCAGGGGTTTTCTTGCGATTCGGGAGGTGAATCGCCCGGCCGAGCGCGACGAGACCGGCCTCCTTGATCGCCTCCGAGAGTGTCGGATGGGGCGCGATCCCATCGGCCACCGTCTCGACCGTCGACTCGGCGTCGATCGCCACGACCCCCGCCTCGATCATGTCGGTCACGTGCGGGCCGACCATGACGAGCCCGAGCAGCTCGCCGTATCGCGTCTCGTGGATCGACTTGACGAAGCCCGTCGTCTCGGCCTGCATCACCGCGCGCGCGTTCGCAACCCACGGGCAGACGCCCACTGCAACGTCGTCGCCGTACTGCTCGCGCGCCTGCGCCTCGGTGAGGCCGACCGACGCGATCTCGGGATCGGTATAGATCGGGCGCGGCACCGCCGACGCGTCGATCGACGCGTCGTGGCCGCACGCGTTCTCGGCCGCGACCTCGCCTTCGCGGAACGCGGTGTGCGCGAGCTGCCAGTAGCCCGCGCAGTCGCCGACCGCGTAGATGTGCGAAACCGACGTGCGGCGGTGATCGTCGGTCTCGATCCCCTTGCGCTTGTCGAACTTGACGCCCGCGGCTTCGAGCCCGATGCCTTCGACGAGCGGCGCGCGGCCGACGGCGACGAGCATCAGGTCGCACTGCACCGTTTCGCCTTCGCCGAAGTGCACGGTCAGCGCGTTGCCCGACTGCTCGACCTTCGTGCACTGCTTGCCGAGCTCGAGCTTGATCCCTTTCTTGCCGAACGCCTTCGCAAGCTCCTTCGCCGCGTCGGCGTCCTCGGCCGCGATCAGCGAGTCGAGCATCTCGACG
>DASYAO010000117.1:0-13986 GCA_036501285.1 Gaiellaceae bacterium | reverse complement strand
TGACCGACAACAAGAACCGCACCGCCTCCGAGGTGCGACATGCGTTCACGAAGTTCGGCGGATCGCTGGGCACGACCGGTGCGGTCGCCTGGCAGTTCGAGCGCCGAGGCCTCGTCGTCGTGGGCGGCTCCGGCGTCGACGAGGAGCAGCTCTTCCTCGCGGCTGCCGACGCGGGCGCCGAGGACGTCGAGGCTGACGGCGACGTCTTCCAGGTGACGAGCGCGCCGGAGAGTCTCGCCGCCGTGCGCGAGGCGATCGAGGCCGCGGGCTTCACGGTCGACTCGGCCGAGCTGTCGATGGTTCCGAAGACGACGGTCGTCGTCGACGACGAGTCGGCTGCGAAGAGCGTGATGCGGCTGATCGAGGCGCTCGAGGACGACGACGACGTGCAAGAGGTCTACGCGAACTTCGACATCCCGGAGCAAGTGCTCGAAGCGGTCGCCTCGTAGTGCAGCGAGGCGCCGGCTACGGCGACGCGCTTCGCTCGCGCCAGTTCCGGGCGCTCTTCATCGGTCAGGCCGTCTCGATCACCGGGACGAGCGTCGCCGCGGTCGCGCTGACGATCCTCGTCTACCGCAAGACCGGCTCGCCGTTTCTCTCCTCGCTCACGTTCGCGCTCGGCTTTTTGCCGTTCCTGCTGAGCGGCGGCCTGCTCTCGAGTCTCGTCGACCGTGTGCGGCCGCGGCGGCTCGTGAATGCATGCGACGCGACCTGCGCCGTTGTCGCGGCGACGATGGCGATTCCCGGCTTGCCGGTGGCCGTTCTGCTGACGCTGCTCTTCCTGCTCGGCACGATGGCGTCGCTCGCGGGCGGCGCCCGCGGCGCCCTGGTGCGCGCAACGGTCAGCGATGAGGCGTATGTGCCGGCGCGATCGTTGATGAAGATCGCGAGCCAGACGGCGCAGCTCGGTGGCAACGCCGTCGGCGGTGCGCTCGTCGTCGCACTCGGGACGGACGGAGCGATCCTGGTCAATGCCACGTCATTCGCGATCGCGTTCGCCGTCATCCGCGTCGTGGTCGCCGATCACCCGAACCTCGGGATCGCGGGCAACGCGAACATGCTGCGCGATTCGCTGTCCGGCATCCGCGACGTCCTCGGCCGTCCCGCGCTCGCGCGGCTCTTGCTCCTCGGGTGGCTGACGCCGATGTTCTCGGTCGCGCCGGAGGCGCTCGCGGCGCCGTACGTCTCCGCCCGGCACTACTCGGCGGCCGTCGTCGGCTGGTGGCTCTGCGCGCTTCCGGCCGGGACGATCGTCGGCGACCTGCTCGGCGTCCGCTACCTGCGTCCGGGCATGCAGCAACAGCTCGTGTTCGTCGCGGCCGCCGTGAGCTTCGTTCCGTACCTCGCGTTCGTCGGCGGTCCGCGCGTTCCCGTCGCGATCCCGCTGCTCGCGCTGTCGGGACTCTTCGGCATGTACTCGCTCGGGCTCGACGCGCGCGTACGCGACGTCGCGCCCACGCACCTCTTCCCGCGCGTGATGGCGCTGAACCAGGCGGGATTGATGACGCTGCAGGGGCTCGGCTTCGCGGCTGCAGGCGCGATCGCCGGCGCGATCGGCAGCGGCCGCGCGATCGCGCTCGCGGGCTGCCTCGGCCTCGTCGTGACCTTCTTCCTGGCTCTCTCCGGTCAGTATCGGTCGAGCTCGACGAGCCGCTCGTCGCTGATGCCGAAGTGATGTGCGATCTCGTGCAGCACGACGCGTTTGACCTGCGTTTCGAGCAAGGCATCGTCGTGGCCGTACAGCCGCTCGAGCGGGCCGCGGTAAATGCTGATCTTGTCGGGAAGCGCGCCGCTGTAGCCGCTCGTCCTCCGAGTGAGCGGGATGCCCTGGTAGAGGCCGAGCAGCGGTTGACCCGGCGGCGGCTCCTCCTCGAGCACGATCTCGACGTTCGACAGGCGCTCGCGGAGATCGTCGGGAAGCGAGTCGAGCGCAGCCGCGATCGCATTCGGGAAGTCGACATGCTCCACCCGTGAGAGCGTAGCCTGTGGCCCGTGGCGCAAGAGCGGCCGACAATCGACAAACCGGAAGGCGACATCCCGTTCGAGCTCGGGATCGACGACATCGTCGTCGGCGACGGCGACGAGGCGGTCAAAGGAAGCAAGGTTGCCGTGCATTACGTCGGCGTCGCGTTCTCGACCGGCGAGGAGTTCGATGCGTCGTGGAACCGCGGCGAGACGTTCCGGTTCAAGCTCGGTGCAGGCAACGTCATCCCCGGCTGGGACCAGGGCGTCATCGGCATGAAGGTCGGCGGCCGGCGCAAGCTGACGATCCCGTCGGCGATGGCCTACGGCGCGCGAGGCGCCGGCGCCGTGATCAAGCCGCACGAGCCGCTCGTGTTCGTGGTCGACCTGCTCGAAGTCGCCTAGAACGCCGAGCCCGAGACGCCCTGCCGTCCGGCGCGGCGCCGCGCCGGCTCGAGCGCGGGATGGCTGAAGCCCGCGTCGGCAAAGCTGAAGTTCGTCCCCGGCGGGACGATCTCGTCGACGCGGTCGAGCAACGCATCGTCGAGCTCGAGCTCATCGGAGCCGAGTTGGCTCTCGAGTTGCTCCATCGTCCGTGGGCCGATGATCGCCGAGGTGACGGCGGGATGCCGCAGCACCCACGCGATCGCCAGCCGGATCAGCGGGATGTTCGCTCCGTCTGCGAGTTGCACGAGTTGCTCGGTTGCGTCGAGCTTGCGCTGCGTCTCGGGGAGTGAGAGGTCGTAGCGCTGCGGCAGCCGGCTCGCCCGGGTGCTCGACGGTGCGCCCTGTCCTTTGCGCCAGCGACCCGTGAGCCAACCGCCCGCGAGTGGACTCCAGGTGATCGCGCCCATCCCGTAGCGCTGCAACGTGGGGAACACGTCTGCTTCGACGCCCCGGGCGAGGATCGAATACGGAGGCTGCTCGCACACGTAGCGCATCAGGTTGTGCCGCTCGGCGGCCCACTGCGCGGCGACGATCTCGCTCGACGGGAACGTCGACGAGCCGAGGTACCGCACCTTGCCTTCGCGAACGAGGTCGGTAAGCGCCCCGAGCGTCTCTTCGTGGTCGGTGTTTTCGTCCCAGCGATGCACCTGGTAAAGGTCGATCCAGTCGGTGCCGAGCCGGCGCAGGCTCGCCTCGCACTCGCGGATGATCCAGCGTCGCGAATTGCCCGACTCGTTCGGATCGTCGCCCATCGTGCCGTGCAGCTTCGTCGCGAGCACGACGTTGTCGCGGCGCCCCGCGAGCGCCTTGCCGACGATCTCCTCCGACTCGCCGCGCGAATAGACATCGGCCGTGTCGACGAAGTTGATCCCGGCGTCCAGCGCACGATGGATGATCCGGATGCCGTCTTCGTGATCCGGGTTGCCCCAGGCGCCGAACATCATCGCGCCGAGGCAGAGCCGGCTCACACGGACGCCCGTGCGGCCCAGATTGACGTACTCCACCTGCTCGACCTTATCCGGGAAGGAACGTCCGAGGGGGTGCCTAACCTCTCGACGTGAAGGTTCTCGGCATCGATCCAGGGACGGCTGCTTGCGGGTACGGGATCGTCCAAGAAAGCGACGGGCGCCTCAAGGCCACGTGCCAAGGCTGGTGGCAAACGGCGGCTTCCGAGCGCATCGAGTCCCGTCTGCACACGATCTTCGCCGGCGTGCAGGAGCTGATCAGCCTGCACGCTCCGGATGCCGTCGCCCTGGAGGAGTCGTACGTCGGCGCCGACGCCCGCATCGCACTCTCTGTCGGACAGGCGCGCGGTGCCGTGCTCGTCGCCGCGGCGGCCGCCGGCGTGGCGTGCGCCGAATACGCACCGGCGCTCGTGAAGCAGTCCGTCTGCGGCTACGGCCGCGCCGACAAGGGACAGGTGCAGCGGATGGTGAAGATGATCCTCGGCCTGCAGGAGCTGCCGACGCCGCACCACGCTGCCGACGCGCTCGCGGTTGCGATCTGCCACGCGCTCCGTCCCGTCGGCTTTGCGGAGGCAGTCGCGTGATCTCGCGCCTGCGCGGCACCGTCGCCGCTCGCACTCCGTCCGGGCTCGTCCTCGACGTGAACGGCGTCGGCTACCTGCTCGCGGCAACGCCGCGTGTGTCCGCGCGCGTCGGCCAGGAGGCGACCGTCGAGACCTACCTCCACGTGCGCGAGGACGCGCTCCACCTCTACGGCTTTGCGAACGCCGACGAGCGCGAGCTCTTCGAGCTTCTGCTCGGAGTCACGGGCATCGGCCCGAAGGTTGCGCTCGCGATCGTTTCGGGTTCGACGCCGGCAGAGCTACGCCGCGCGATCGCGCGCGACGACACCGCGCGTTTCGAGGCGATCCCCGGAATCGGTCGCAAGATCGCGCAGCGTGTGGTGATGGAGCTGAAGGAGAAGCTCGGCTCGGTCGAGCTCGCGCCGGTCGGGGGCTCGCTGCTCGCGCGGGAGGCGCTCGTTGAGCTCGGCTGGTCGGTCGTCGACGCCGAGCGCGCGCTCGCCGCAGTCGACGACGACTTGCCCGTCGAGGAGCAGGTGCGCGCCGCGCTCAAGCAGGCTGCATGAGGCGCCGCTCGTCGGCGCCGACCTCAGGACGTGCGGGCTTTGCCCGTGCGTCCGTCTGCGTTGAGAACCGGAAACGTGAAGGAGAGGACGCGGCATGACCGAGCTTCTGACGGCGGTGGTGCACGACGGCGCCGAGGAGGAGCTCGAGCAGTCGCTTCGTCCCGCGACGCTTGCCGACTTCGTCGGCCAGGAGCGCGTGAAGGAACAGCTCGCGATCGCGCTCGACGCGGCGAAGGCGCGCGGCGAGGCGCTCGACCATCTCCTGCTCGCAGGCCCGCCGGGCCTCGGCAAGACCTCGCTCGCGCAGATCGTGCGCCGCGAGCTCGGCGTCGGCATCCGCCAGGTCGCGGGGCCCGCGCTCGAGCGCAAGGGAGACATCGCCGCCATCCTCACCGCGCTCGAGCCGCGCGACGTGCTGTTCGTGGACGAGATCCACCGCCTCAACCGCGCGATCGAGGAGATCCTCTATCCGGCGCTCGAGGACTTCCGCCTCGACATCGTCGTCGGCCAGGGGCCGGCGGCGCGCACGCTCGCGCTCGACCTGCCGCCGTTCACGCTCATCGGCGCGACGACACGCACCGGCTTGCTGACGACGCCGCTGCGCGACCGCTTCGGGATGACGTTCAGGCTCGACCACTATGCGAACGACGAGCTCGCGACGATCGTGCGGCGCAGTGCGCGCATCCTCGGCGTCGAGATCGCCGACGACGCGGCCGGCGAGATCGCCCGCCGCGCGCGCGGCACGCCTCGCATCGCGAACCGCATCCTGCGCCGTGTGCGCGACGTTGCGGAAGTCAGGCACGCGGGCGTCGTCACCAGCGAGATCGCCGAGGAGGCGCTTGCGCTGCTCGAAGTCGACGAGTCGGGGCTCGAGCGGTTCGACCGCGAGCTTCTGCGTGCGGTCGTCGAGAAGTTCGGCGGCGGACCCGTCGGGCTGTCGACGCTCGCCGTCGCGCTCGGCGAGGAGGCCGACACGATCGAGGATGTCTACGAGCCGTACCTGCTCCAGCTCGGATTCCTGCAGCGCACGCCCCGCGGCCGCATCGTCACGGATCTCGGCCGAGCACACGTTGGGGTGATGTCAATCGACACCACTCTGTTCTAAGCTCTCGACGTGAGCCTTGCACCTGATGTGTTCGTGCTGCGCAGGGTCTCCGCCGGCCGCTTCGTGCATCTCGGCGGCGTGGGTCGCGGTCAAGGGTGGGCCGGCATCGTCGAGTCGTCGGTCGACGAGGACGCCGCCGTCGCCGAGGCGCTGCGCACAGTGCGTCCGGTTCGCATCGACAACGGCGGGTCCGAGCGGATCTTCGGGCCGTACTTCGCGCACTCCGCTGCGATCGTCCCGGTCAGTCAGGACGCGGTCGTCGTCTTCGGCTCGCCCGACGGCGCGATCGCCGGCGACGACGACGCGCTGCTCGACGCGGCAAACGACGCCAACGATTCGATCGAGGCGCCGGCGAAGGGAAAGCAGCTTGCCGACGAGCTCGAGCTGCTCGAGGCGATTCGCGCTGCGATCGCGGTCTCGCCGGATCCCGTCGCCGAAGCGATGGAGGCGCTCGCCGGTGTCGCGGCCGAGGCGCTCTCGTGCGAGCTCGGAATCATGTACGTCGCGGAGGGCGAGCGGCTCGCGATCGCGGAGCGCGGCTGGAAGCTCGACATCCCGCGCGACGACGTGATCGACGCGCTGCGTAACGTGCTCGGCGGGAGTGCGTTCCCGTTCTGCGTGCAGGACGCGCGCACCGCGCCGCCGCCGGGGGCGCTCGTGCGCGAGGAGGGAATCCGCTCGTACTACCTGCTCGAGCTGACCGGCCTCGCGCGCGGCGTGCTGCTCGTCGCGCACACCGACGTCTTGCCCCGCGGCTTCACGCAGCTCTGCCGCCGCCTCGGCGCGCGCGTTGCCGAGGTTGCGTCGGCGGTGCTCGGTGTCGGGCTCACGCGGGAGTGGACTGCTGCAGAGTCGGCTCGGCTGCAAACCGAGTTCGCAGCGCTCGAACCGCAATCGGCGCGATGAGCAAGCTCATCACGTCGAACCAGACGTAGCCTGACGCCACCCCGCTCGGTGGATTCCCGTCGGGGATGCCGAGTCCCGGCAGCGTCGGTTCCCAGCGCCATGTGCCGAGCGCCGTGCCATAGAACTCGAGTGCCGCAACGACGAGGAACACGCTCGCGTAGAGCGAGCGGTTGCGCGAGCGCCAGAGGAAGAGCAGGAGCAGCGGCACGCCGACCGCACCCGCGACGTCGCGTCGCGGCAGCACGGTGAGGCCGAGCAGCCCCCACGTCGTGGCCGCGATCGCGGCGGTTGCGACGACCACGCGCGCGTGCGTTCGCAGGGCGGTCGCGAACGAGAGGCCGGTGAGGTAGACGATCCCGTGGGCCGGCGGAATGAAGAGAGGCAGGTTGTGCAGGCGGTAGTGGTAGACGCCCCAGACGAGCGATCCCGTCACCTCGCCGATCGTCGCGAAGCACACGACGCCGAGCACCTGCGCACGGCGCTCGAGGGTCGCGCGCGCGAGCGCGACGAGCAGCACGGCCCACGTCAGCGCTCCGAGCGCGAGCTGCCCGGGGTACGAGGCGAAGTGGTCGGCGGCGAGGAGCGCCGCGAGATAGCCGACGCCGCCTAGAGCTGGAGCCGGAATGACCGCTGGGTCGCCCGGACGCGCTGGATCGGCGCGATGCTGCGTCCTCGGTCGCGGAAATAGCTCTGCTATTCCCGCTCCCTGCGTCCTTGCCTCGCATCCGACCATCGCGCCCAGTCGACGAGCGTCATTCCGGTTCCGGCTCTTTAGAGCGCGTAACACGCTGCTTACGCCGCAAGCGGCGCCTCAGCCCTTGTACTGCAGCTCGTGCCACGACGGAATCGGGGCGAGCTCGAGCAGCGGCCGGCCGCCGTCGGGGTGCTGGTAGGCGAACTCGGCGTCGGCGTCGTCCCAGACGATCTCGAGCGCGCCGCGCTTCACCTGATGGTCGAGCCACGCGCCGCGGAAGACGAGCTTGCGCAGCCAGTAGACGAGCGACTCGTCGCCGACGAGCGCGACGCGCTCCCAGTTGCGCGAGAGGTAGCGGCCGAGCCGCGACTCCGGCTCGTCGACCACGCCCTGGTGGGCGAGCGCGACGAGGTCGGCCGTCTCCTCGTCGTCGAGCTCGTTCGCCTCGACGAGCCCGAGCTTCACGGCCGCGCCGACGACGCGCTGCTCGAAGTCCTCTGCGTTGAAGCTGAACTCGTAGCCGAGGAACGTGACGACGTAGTCGTCGCCCGAGGTGTAGTTGGTATCGACCACTCCCTAAAAGATAACTAGCGTTTGCGGCGTGGTCGGGACGACTCCCTACTGGCAGCGCCTGCTCGTGCTCCTGCCCGCGTTCGTGATCGGCGGCGGGCTCGTGCTCGGCGTCCTGATCCTGCTCGGGCGCGCGTTCGCGCAGTCGGTGCGCGAGAGCGGACACAAGCGCATGATCGTCGCCGGCCTCGGCCTGCTCGTCGTCGCCGTGGTGATCCTGACCTACCTCGGGGTGAGTCTTCCGAAGGAGGAGTAGCTGTTACTGGATCACCACGGGCGTCCCGACAGCGACGTGCGTGAACAGCCATTCGGCGTCGGGCACCTGCATCCGGATGCAGCCGTGCGACTCCGAATAGCCGATCGACGTCGGTTCGTCGGTGCCGTGGATGCCGACTCCGGGAACCGAAAGTCCCATCCAGCGCGTGCCGAGCGGATTGTCGGGTCCCGGCGGAACGGGCTTCAGACCTTTCGCCCACGAGTCGTAGGTCGGCGGATACCACCACGGATTCATCTGCTTGACGACGATCTTGAAGATGCCTTCCGGCGTCGGGTAGATCGACTGGCCGGTGGCGACGGGGAACGTGCGCACGAGCTTCTTCGTCGAATACAGGCGCAGTGTGTTGGCTTCGCGGTCGACGACGATCACGGGGCCGAACGCGGTCGCCGTGTGCGCCGGCAGCACCGCCGACATCAGCAGCACGAGTGGATGGCGCGTGCCGGCGGCGAGCTGCTGCTCGATCGCGGCGCGCAGGCCGTTCTGTTCGACGGCAAGGCCGACCTTGCCGGGGCGGATGATCGGCCCATGCGCATTCGCGCCGATCACCTCGGCCGGAACGGGCGGACGGTAGTAGGTCTGCGCGAGCGCCGCGACATAGCTGTCGACCGCGGCCGGGTCGTACGAGATGCGCAGGTGGAGCTTCGAATGAGCTTGCGCGTCGAGTGCGACGGCAAGCGCGCGATCGACGCTTGCCTTGACGCCGAACGTCGACGGCGCGACGGAAAACGTCTTGCCGCCGAAGACGAGCGGGATCGGCCGGTCGAGCGCGAACTGGATGCGGTTGCGCGCGGGCTGCATCGTCAGTCCACCGACGGAGGTGCCGAAGATCCGGACGCCCGGCGCGATCGCCTGGAGCGTCTCCGCGGCAGGCGCGACCGAGCAGGCAGCGCCCACGCTGACGACCAGGGCGACCGTTGCGCGTAGCACGGGCCGCGGATTGAACCAGATGGAGGGAAATCCCTGCAACGTCCGGTGATCTCCGTACCCTCGAACGCTCGATGTCGAACCCGTTCTGGACGCTCTCGACCGTCTCGCCGAACGAGGTTCGGTCGCTCGCGGACGAGCTCGGAGTCAGCCGTACGACCGCTGCCGTGCTCGTGCGGCGCGGGCTCGGCGACCCGGCCGAGGCGCGCTCGTTCCTCGAGGGAACGCTGCCCGGCCACGATCCGCTCGCGCTCGGAGACATGGGGAAGGCCGTCGCCGCGATCAGGGCTGCCGTCGAGCGCGGCGCCCGCATCTGCGTGCACGGCGACTACGACGCCGACGGCATTTGCGCCACGGCGCTCGCGGTCCAGCTCCTCCGCGAGCTCGGCGCCGAGCCGTCCTGGCATCTGCCGTCGCGGTTCGAGGAGGGCTACGGCCTGAACGGCCAGACGCTCGCGCGGCTCGCGCAGGAGGGCGTCGAGCTCGTGCTGACGGTCGACTGCGGGATCACGGCCGTCGAGGAGGTCGCCGAGGCGCGCCGGCTCGGGCTCGAGCTCGTCGTCACCGACCACCACCGTCCGGCCGAGCGGTTCCCCGACTGCCCGGTCGTCGCACCACTCAAAGGCGACTATCCGTTCACCGGTCTCTGCGGCACCGGCGTCGTCTGGAAGCTCGCCGAAGCGCTGCTCGGCTCCAGTCACCCGTTCCTCGACCGGCACGTCGACGTCGTCGCGCTGGCGACGGTCGCCGACGTCGTGCCGCTCCTCGACGAGAGCCGAGCGCTGGCCCTCATCGGCCTGCGGCGGCTCGCACAGACGCAGAAGCCGGGACTGCGTGCGCTGATGCGCGTCGCCGGCGTCGACCCCGCCGCGTGCGACGAGGGAGCGATCGGCTTTCGACTCGCGCCGCGCATCAACGCATCGGGACGCCTCGGTCGCCCTGAAGCGGCCCTCGACCTGCTGCTCACCGATGACGACGACGAGGCACGGCGCCTCGCGCTCCAGCTCGAGGATCTGAATCGCGAACGGCAGGCGGTCGAGGAGCGCATCGTGCGTGCGGCGGTCGCCGAGATCGAGTCGTGGCCGGCGGAGCGACGCGCGCATCGCGGTTTCGTCGTCGCCGGCGCCGACTGGCACGAGGGCGTGATCGGCATCGTCGCCTCGCGGCTCGTCGAGCGCTACGCACGTCCGGTCGTGCTGATCGCAGGCACGAAAGGCTCGGGCCGCGCACCTGCCGGCTTTGATCTGCACGGCGCGCTCGCCGCGTGCTCGACGCACCTCGAGCGCTTCGGCGGCCATCGAGCCGCAGCCGGTCTCACGATCGCGACCGAGAACATCGACGCGTTCGCGCGCGCGTTCTCATCGCATGCCGATGCCGTGCTCACCGATGAAGACCTCCGCCCGCGCGTCGCAGTCGACGCGATCGTCAGCGGGCAGATGCTTGGCCTGCCGCTCTGCGAAGAGCTTCGACTCCTCGCGCCGTTCGGCCTCGGCAATCCCGGCATCACACTGCTCGTCGACGACTGCGAGCTCACGGAGCTCGGCACCGTCGGCGAGGGGAAGCATCTTCGCTTCCGCGTGCGGCAACGCGGCACCGACGCAGGGTCGGCGATCGCGTTCGGCTTCGGCTCGCAACTCGACCGCTTCCGCCGCGTGGGCCGCTATGACGTCGCCTTCCGGTTGCAGGAGAACCGTTGGAACGGCACGGTCGCGCCGCAGCTCGTGGTGCGCAAGATCTTCGACGCCGACGAGCGCTACGAGGAGCTGCGCGCTTGGCTTGCCGAAGAGTGGGGGCGGCAGGAGGAGGCTCGCTCGCCAGAGGCACACACGATCTTCGTGGAGCTGGCGCTTGCGCCGGGCGAGAAGCGGAGCCTCCTCGAGTCTGAGAGCTTCAGGCGCTTGCTCGAGATTCCGCCGCTTGCGCAGGCGGCTTAGGAAAAGCAGCGGGGGCTTGACGCCCCCGCTACGTTTTCGCCTCAGTCGTTCTACTGATGCTGAACGGCGCTCACACAACCGCCCTGGTTCTCATAAGCCGGGTTGTTGAACGTCTGCCAACCACCGTTCTTGCACTGATCCTTGGTGATCGGCGGTGTGGTCAGCGCCGGCGTCGCCGTGATCTCGATCGCCACAGTCCCGTTCGGCGACCAATTCGTGTCCTGCCGGAACGTGCCCACTCCGGCTGCGCCGCCATCTGCGTAGTTGCCGGCGGTCGATGTGCTCCAGAAGACGTTGTCCGGGCTGTCGTCAGTTCCGACCGACGCAGTCTGTCCGGTCGGCACACCGACGTTGAGTGAGTCGTACGGCCCGCTGACGCCGATCGGAGCCGACCCCCAGCTCTGCGTGTTGTAGGCCACGCCGACGATGACGTCATCCGGCAGCGTGACATTCAGGCTGCCGAGATCGAAGGCGGCGTTGAACGCAAGGCCGTTGTAACAGTTGCCGTCGGCTGCTCTCCACGCCGTGCCGCCCGGGCAGGTCGGATCTGCGGCCGGCCGCCACGGGATCGTGACGTCCTCGGTCTTCGTGGCGAGCAGCGTGTCGGGAGCTCCGTTGGCGCCCAGGTGGCTGCTGTACACGTTGACGGTGATCGGGTGCGACCAGCTCGCAGTGTTGCTCGCATAACGGGCATCCGTCGCGTAGTCGGAGTACAACGCCCAATCGCTCATCGTCACCGTGACCGTGTTGAGAACGCGATCCGTTCCGGCGAGATGGACGTAATCACCGAACTGGGACGTCTGGGTCGCCTGAAACCCGACGCTCGCAACGTTCGGCGGCACCGGATTCGGCGTCGCGTTGTAAACGACGCTCGAGCTGACTGCGCCCGCCGAGATCGTGAGTGCAAGCGAGAAAGCCGCCGCCACCGCCGCCACACCCCACAGGCGCGTGTTTCGAAGTCTCATCTAAACCCCCTGTTTTGCCGCGACTGGAAACCGCAGCGCCTGCCGAACGTACACCAACCCGTGATCTTTTCCTAATCGCGCGCTTCTAGGCTCGCGAAGCGAGGGCGAGCATCTGCGCCAGGCGGCGTAGGCGGCGTTGCTGGCGGTGGCGTCTGAGCAGCATCGACACGGTGGGTTCATCGGCATAACGCCGTTTCCTGCTTGAGGGTTATCCGGGAGGGGCATCGCTAAACTGAGTTAGTGGCGGTACTCGAACGACATCAGGACCTCGTCGGCGAGCTGATCGCCGAGGTCGAGGGCTACAAGCCCGACGCCGACCGCGAGCTGCTGACGCGGGCCTTCGACTTCGCGGCCCGGGCCCACGACGGCCAGCTGCGCCGGTCGGGCCAGGAGTTCATCCATCACCCGTGGGGCGCGGCGAAGATCCTCGCCGGGCTCAAGCTCGACGAGCCGATCCTCGCGGCAGCGCTCCTCCACGACACGGTCGAGGATACGGGGATCGCGATCGAGGACATCCGCGCGGAGTTCGGCGAGGAGATCGCGAAGCTCGTCGAAGGCGTGACGAAGCTGACGCGCGTGCAGTTCCAGAGCCGCGAGCACGCAGAGGCCGAGAACTACCGCAAGCTCATCCTCGCGATGGCGGAGGACCTCCGCGTGATCCTGATCAAGCTCGCCGACCGGCTGCACAACCTGCGCACGATCGAGTACATGGGCAAGCAGACGCAGGTGCGCAAGGCGCGCGAGACGCTCGAGGTGTACGCGCCGCTCGCGCATCGCCTCGGCATCCACGCGCTCAAGTGGGAGCTCGAGGATCTCGCGTTCCAGACGCTTCACCCGCGCAAGTACGAAGAGATCAAGCAGATGGTCTCGGAGCGGCGCACCGATCGCGAGGAGCATGTGCGCGAGGCGTCGATGGTCTTGCAGCGCGAGCTCGAAAAGGTCGACATCCCCGCCGAGATCTCCGGGCGCGCGAAGCACTTCTACTCGATCTACGACAAGATGGCGAAGAAGGGCCGCGAGTTCAACGAGATCTACGACTTGACGGCGATGCGCGTGATCGTCGAGCGCGACGGCGACGAGGGAACGCGCGACTGCTACGGCGCGCTCGGCCTGATCCACTCACTGTGGAAGCCGATGCCCGGCCGCTTCAAGGACTACATCGCGATGCCGAGGTTCAACGGCTACCGCGCTCTGCACACGACGGTGATCGGACCGCAGGGCCGTCCGCTCGAGATCCAGGTGCGCACGCGCGAGATGCACCAGACCGCCGAGTTCGGCGTCGCGGCGCACTGGCTCTACAAGGGGCGCAAGAAGCAGCGCGACGACGAGTGGACGGTGTGGGTGAAGCAGCTGATGGACGCGGGCACGACCGACGAGGCCGATCCGCGCGAGTTCATGAAGAGCTTCCGCACCGATCTCTTCGGCGAGGAGGTGCACGTCTTCACGCCGAAGGGCCAGGTGAAGACGCTGCCGGCGGGATCGACGCCGATCGACTTCGCCTATGCCGTGCACACGGACGTCGGCCACCACACCGTCGGCGCGAAGGTGAACGGGCGGATCGTTCCGCTGCACTACCAGTTGAAGAACGGCGACTTCGTCGAGATCCTGACCGCGAAGCAAGGCCGAGGGCCGTCGCGGGACTGGATGTCACTCGCGAAGAGCTCGCGCGCGCGAAACAAGATTCGGCAGTGGTTCTCGCACGCGACGCGCGAGGACGCAGAGCAAAAAGGCCGCGAGGCGCTCGAGTACTCGCTGAAGCAGCAGAACCTGCCGTACGCGAAGCTGCGCGGCTCGGCGGTGCTCGCGCAGGTGATCCGCGACTCCGGTTACAAGAAGGCGGAGGAGTTCTACGTCGCGCTCGGCTCCGGGAAGCTTCAGTCCGGCTCGATCGTCAACAAGGTCATCCAGCGGCTGAAGACCGAGCAGGCGGTCGAGGAGGCGCCCGTGATCACGAAGGCGCCGCGCGAGCGCGAGGCCGTCTCCGGCACCGACATGGGCCTCGTCGTGCAGGGCGTCGAGGACGTGCTCGTGCGGCTGGCGAAGTGCTGTACGCCGGTTCCCGGCGACGGGATCGTCGGCTACGTCTCGCTCGGCAAGGGAATCACGAT
>DASYAO010000116.1:0-21604 GCA_036501285.1 Gaiellaceae bacterium | reverse complement strand
CCTAGGTGTGGATCGAGACGATCAGCGGGATGATCAGGATCGCCACGATGTTCGTGATCTTGATCATCGGGTTGATCGCCGGCCCGGCAGTGTCCTTGTAGGGATCGCCGACCGTGTCGCCGGTGACGGCCGCGGCGTGGGCGTCAGAGCCCTTGCCGCCGTAGAGACCGTCCTCGATCATCTTCTTCGCGTTGTCCCACGCGCCGCCGCCGGCCGTCATCGCGATCGCGAGGAAGAGACCGGTGACGATCGTCCCGATCAGCAGACCGCCGAGCATGCGCGCATTGATGCAGCCGACGATGATCGGGAAGGCGATCGGGATCAGCGCGGGCAGGAGCATCGACTTGATCGCCTGGCCGGTGACGATGTCGATCGCGCGGCCGTACTCGGGCCGGACGGTGCCCTCCATGATCCCCGGGTTCTCGCGGAACTGACGGCGCACCTCCTCGACGACGAGACCGCCGACACGACCGACCGCCTGCATCGCGAGCGACGCGAACAGGAACGGCATCAGGCCGCCGATGAACAAGCCGGCAACGACCCAGGCGTCGGTGAGGTTGAACATCGTCGACAGCCCCGCATTGCTCAGACCGGTGCTGTACGAGTCGAAGAGCACGAGCGCCGCGAGCGCTGCCGAACCGATCGCGTAGCCCTTCGTCACCGCCTTCGTCGTGTTGCCGACGGCGTCGAGCGGATCGGTGATCGCGCGGACGCTCTCGGGCAGATCGGCCATCTCTGCGATGCCGCCGGCGTTGTCGGTCACGGGCCCGAAGGCATCGAGAGCGACGATCAGCCCGGTCATCGAGAGCTGCGCCATCACAGCGACACCGATGCCGTACAAGCCTGCAAGGTGATGTGCAACGAGCACACCCGCGGCAATGACGATCACCGGCGCCGCGGTCGCCTGCATGCCGACGGCGAGGCCTTCGATGATGTTCGTCGCGTGGCCGGTCTGCGAGGCCTTCGAGATCGACTTCACCGGCCCCCAGCGCGTACCGGTATAGAACTCGGTGATCGCGACGAGCAGGAACGTCACGACGAGGCCGACGATCGCCGACAGGTAGAGGTGCTTGAAGTCGTATACGCCCTTGTCGAACGCCATCGTGACCGGGACGAAGCCGGCCGCGGACAGGATCGTCGCGGCGAGCACCGCCTTGTAGAGCGCGTTGATGATCGCGTTCTCGCCACGGCCGATGCGCGCGAAGAACGTGCCGATCACCGATGCAACAGCCGACACGGCGCCGAGCACGAGCGGGAACAGGAACATGCGGTTGGTAGGCAGACCGCCGACGGTGCCGAGCAGCATCACGGCGACGGCGGTGACCGCGTAGGTCTCGAACAGGTCGGCCGCCATGCCCGCACAGTCGCCGACGTTGTCTCCGACGTTGTCCGCGATCACAGCCGCGTTGCGCGGATCGTCTTCCGGGATGCCGGCCTCGATCTTGCCGACGAGGTCGGCGCCGACATCGGCTGCCTTCGTGTAGATGCCGCCGCCGAGTCGGGCGAACACCGAGATCAGCGAGCCGCCGAATGCGAGCCCGACGAGCGCATGGATCGCCTTCGTCGGCGAGTCGTTGAAGCCGGCGGTCAGCAGCCAGTAGTAGGCCGCGACGCCGAACAGGCCGAGGCCGACGACGAGCAGGCCTGTGACCGATCCGGCCCGGAACGCGACCCTGAAGGCCGGCTTCAGCCCGTCGCGCCCGGCCTCAGCCGTGCGCGAGTTCGAGCGAACGGCCACGTTCATCCCGATGAAGCCGGCGGCGGCAGAGAGCACCGCGCCGACCAGGAATCCGAACGCCGTCCCCCAGCCGAGCTTGTGGTAGACGCCGATCAGGATGAAGGGCACGATCGCGACGATTGCGATCGTCGTGTACTGGCGTCGGAGGTACGCCGACGCGCCTTCTTGCACTGCGCCTGCGATCTCACGCATGCGCTCATTGCCGTCGGGCTGCTTGAGCAGCCAAACCGTCAGCCACACCCCGTATGCGACCGCGACCCCAGCGCAGACGAGCGCCAGGAGCACGGGGTGATGCATGAACCAACTCATCCGCGCTGCCTCCCCTCAAACAAAGTCAAGCGCCGAGAGATTTCGGCGCGGCGCCGATTTTAATCTGGCTTGGCGGACGACGCAGAGGCGTACGCAACCTGGAGGTCGGCCAGGGCCCGCTCGAAGCCGTGCAGGAACTCGTCCTCGACCTGGCCGTTCAGCACCGGCATCAGGGCCGCCAGTGCGTCGATCCCGACCTTTGCCTGGGCAAGCTCGCCCTGCTCGAGCTTGCCGTACACGACCGAGGTCAGCGTCGAGATCATCGAGAGCAGGAACTGCCCGACCTCGAGCTTGCGGATCGCGTCGGCGAGCTCCTCGAAGGAGGGTTCGTCAACCAATGCGCTCACCTGCCCGCACCTGCTCAGCGTAGACGTCCGCGAGCGTCGCGCCCTCCTCGTGCCGCGCGCGCTGGCGCTCGGCGGCATTCTGCGCCGGCACGGCGAGGAACTGCGAGGCCCCGACCTCGTCGGCGACGGGCGCGACCCATTCGAGTAGCTGCTCGAGCCGGGCCCGCGCCGGGATCGCCTCGCCGCGCTCGAAGTCGATCAGCTCGCCCGAGAGCCCGTAGCGGATCGCCCGCCACATGTTCTCCTCGAGGAGGCGGCGCGGGATCTCGGGGACGACCTCGCCGTCGTCGACCGCCCGTGCGCAGCGCACGGTCAGTGCATAGGCGAGCGCGGCAAGCGATTGCGACTCTCCGAGCTCGGGCTGCGCGTCCATGATGCGCAGCTCGATCGTCGGGTAGGCCAGATGCGGCCGCACGCTCCACCACAGCTGCGTGTGCTCGTTGATCGAGCCCGTGCGATAGAGGAACTCGACGTAGTCGTCGAACCCGCGCCAGCCGTCGTAGGCGTCAGGGATGCCGCAACGCGGGAACATTCGCGTGAAGACCTGCGTGCGCGCGGAGTGGAGTCCGCTGTCGACGTTCTCGACGAACGGCGAGCTCGCCGACAGCGCGAGCAGCTCGGGCAGGAAGCGCCGCACCGCGTTGTGCACGGCGATCGCGCGGTCGGCGCCACGAATGCCGACGTGCACGTGCAACCCGAACGTGTTGTTGCGCCAGACGACATAACGGAGGATCTCGTCGTTGCGGCGATAGTGCGGCGTGTCGATGATGCGCTGGTCCTGCCAGCGCGCCCACGGATGCGTGCCGGTCGCGCCGACGTGGAGACCGAGCTCGCGCACAAGCGCCTGCAGCTGCGAGCGGCGCTCCGTCATCGTGGCCGCCGCCTCGGCGAAGTCGGCGCACTTGCCCGTTCGCACCTCTGCCTCCGAGGCGATCAGCTCGCCGACGAGATGAGGGTCGACGTCTGCGCCGGCGGCCGACGCCTTCAGCTCTTCGAAGCGGTTGACGAGGTCGAGCGTCTCCGGATCGAGCAGCGCGAACTCCTCCTCAACGGCGACCGTGAAGTCGGTGCCCCCGTCGAATGCCTCACGCGCGGTCGCGAGCTGCTCCTCGGGGGAAAGGCGCTGCTCCTCGCCCATGGATACGGCAGGTTACCCTCGCCGCCCGCCGTCATCGCCCGCTGGCGACCACTCGGGCGAAGTCTCTCTGCGGCAACGGCGCAGGCCCCGAGCCGACGCAGGTGCCGCTGCCGTCGCACGAAAGCTCGGGCCCGTAGACCTGGAACGACGCGCAGAGACCAAACGGGACGCACAGTGTGGGATCCATCGAGGTGAAGGCGAAGTAGACATGGGACCCGGCGACGCTGAGCCCGTACTCGGCGCGCGCCTTCGGGGAGTGCTCGACCAACAGGTCGGCAGCGAGCCGACGCTTTGCGACAGCGTCGAATCGCGACGCGAGCCGATGGGAATGGAAGCTGTAGATCGCAACCGAGAACGTGTGCGGCGAAGTGAAGTCGACGTCGCGCAACGCGAACGCCGCACTCGGCACCGGCTCGAGCGCGACGTTCCCGACCTCGCCGTCAGCCTGGTAACCAGCCGCGACCAGTCGTGAGCGCAGGCGTCTTTCCGCTGTCGCCGCGCCGGCTGCAGGTTTCTTGGCAACGGGTCGTGAGCTCGTGCCGCAGGCTCCGGCGAAGAGGGCGAGACTCGCGGCCGAACTCGCGAAAAGCGCCGGCCGCACCACGCGCCGCCGATCCCTCACTGCAAGAGCCGTGCCGCGACGCCCGCCCACGACCAGCGTTCGACCACGGCTGAGCGCGCGGCGGCGCGTAGTACCTCGCGGTCTGCCGCTCCGAGCTCGAGCAGTTCGGTGAGCTTCCGCCGCAGGTCAGCCACGTCGCCGCTCTCGAACGACGCGAGGTGTCGCAACTTCGGTGGGTACGACGCCTCGAGACCGGACGCGACTTCGGCGAGGCCGGAGTGGCGCGCGACGAGCGGCGGGCAGCCGGCGGACGCAGCCTCGGCCGCCACCATCCCGAACGCCTCCGGGAAGATCGACGGCACGACCGCAGCGTCTGCAAGTGGAAGCAGATGCACGAGATGGCGATGCTCGAGCGGCCCGGTGAAGAGCACCTCGTCCGGCGCCCTTGCCTCGAGCTCGCCGCGGTAGTCGCCGAAACCGACGATCACCGCGCGCGCGTCTAGCTCCTTCAGCGCGTCGAGCAGCAGGTGCACGCCCTTGTTCTCGATCAGCTTCCCGAAGTAGACGACCGTCGGCCGCTCGCGCGCGAAGAACTTCTCGAAGCGCGCGGCGTTACCTTCGTCGGGCAGGCGCTCGTTCGCATTGCCCGGGTTCGGCGGATCGTCGCGCGTCTCGGCAAGCAGATCCGCGAGCGCGCTCTCGCGGTCCTGCAGCACGAACTCGTCGATGTCGACGCCCGGCGGCACCTCGTGCACGTCGTGGACGTGGCCGACGACGTCCTCGAGCACGTCACGGATGTGCCGCGAGCCGACGAATGTCGCGTCCGCGTGCGCGAGCGCCTCGCGGCCGGCGGCTTCGAGCTCGGGCCGGCCCCGCATCGAGTACTCGAGCTCCGAGCCGTGCGCCTTCACGCGGAAGCGCTGCCCGCTCGCGGCGCCGACGGACCCGCCCATCAGCACGTGGTTCGTGAAGACGAGATCGGCGGCGCCGAGCTCGCGTAGGGCGGAGGCGTTCGCGTCGACGTAGCGGCCGCGCTCGGCCGGGGTGAAGTCCTGCAGCAGCCGCGGCTCGAGCCCTTCGTAGCGGTCGAGCACGAAAACGGGCAGCAGCGCATCCGGCAGCTCCGGCACGACGACACGCGCGCCACCCAGGTCGTACTGCTCGGGCGCCCGTTCCTGGCAGACGACCGTGACGTCGTGCCCTGCGCCGCTCCACTCGCGCGCGAGCGCTTGCGAGTAGACGTTCGATCCCGTCCCGCCGAGCAGGTACCCGTGCCACAGCAGCACGCGCACGCTAGGCGCCGCCTCTACGCGAGATGGAAATAGAGCGCGTGCAACAGCTCGACTGCAGGGTTGGACGTGTGGACGGTCACGTCCGCAGGCACGTCGAGCAGCGCTTCGGAGTAGTTGAAGATGATCCGCACGCCTCCGCTCACGAGATCGTTGGCCGCCGCTTGCGCAGTCGCCGCCGGCACGGCGAGCACCCCGACGACGATGTTCTTGTCTCGGATCACCTCGGGAAGGCGCGCGTAGTCGGTCACAGCGATGTCGCCGATCGGCGTCCCGATCTTGCGTGCATCGTTGTCGAACACCGCAGCGATCGAGATCCCGTGCTCGGCGAAGATCGGCGAGCCGGCGATCGCCTGGCCGAGCCGGCCGGCGCCGACGAGCGCGATGTTGTGCTGGCCCTGCGTGCGGAGGATCTTGCGGATCTCGCCGAGCAGCCCGTCGATCGAGTAGCCGACGCCGCGCTTGCCGAACTTGCCGAAGTTCGAGAGGTCGCGGCGGATCTGGGTCGCGTTGATGTTCGTGTAGTCGGCGATCTCCTGCGAGGAGATGCGGTCCTTGCCCATCTTCTGGGCCTGCGACAGCACCTGGAGATACCGCGAGAGCCGCGCTGCGACACCGACACCCACGCGGTTCTCGGTGCGAACGCCTTCAATGGGTGCTTGGAGCATCGGTGACTCATTCTGCCCAAAGCACCGAGGCGCTGAAGCGAGAACGGGAGCGCCGCGATCTATGCCTTCAAGCGTGAGCGGATTGCCTTCTCTTCGACCCGGTAGACGCAGATGCGCTCCCCGTCGAGCTCGAGCACCGGCAGCCACTCGCGATAGCGCGCTTCGAGCTCGGGCTCACCGGTGATGTCGATCTCCTCGACCTCGAAATCGAGCTCCTCCGCCAGCCGGGCAAGCTCCACGCGGGCGATCTCGCAGAGGTGACAGTCGCGGCCGACGTAGAGCGCGAAGCACACTAGGGGTAAAGGCCGCGGATCAGGCTCGCCTCGGCGACGCGCTGTACCGCGAGGCCGTATGCCGCAGAGCGCAGCGTGACGCCGCGCTTGTCGTGCAAGGCCCACGTCTCGCCGAACGCTCCCGCGATGATCTCCGCAAGCCGCGCGTTCACCTCATCTTCTTTCCAGAAGAACTCCTGGAGGCCCTGCACCCACTCGAAGTAGCTGACGACGACGCCGCCCGCGTTCGCGAGCACGTCGGGAATCACGCAGACGTCGTTCTCGCGGAGGATCTCGTCGGCCGCGGGGGTCGTCGGCCCGTTGGCGCCCTCGACGATGTAGCGCGCGCGGATGCGGTCGGCATTCTCTTCGTCGATCACCTGCTCGAGCGCGCACGGCGCAAGCACGTCGCACGGGAGCAGGAGCAGGTCTTCGTTCGAGATCGCCTCGCCGCCGTCGAGCTCGTTCAGCTTGCCGCCGGCGCGGCGGTGGTCGAGCGCGGCCCTGACGTCGATGCCGTTCTCGTTCGTCGTGCCGCCGCTCGAGTCCGAGAGCGCGATGATCGTCGCTCCCGCCTCCGCCGCGAGCCGTGCGAAGACCGAGCCGACGTTGCCGAAGCCCTGCACCGCGATCCGAAGGCCGTCGACCGAAGCGCTGTCCTTCGCGAGCGCCTCCTTCAGGCAGAAGAGGACGCCGCGGCCCGTCGCCTCGTCACGGCCGAGCGATCCCCCCACGGCGAGCGGCTTGCCGGTGACGACCGAGAGCACCGAGTGGCCCTGGTTCATCGAAAACGTGTCGAAGATCCACGCCATCACGCGGGGTGTCGTGCCGACGTCGGGCGCGGGGATGTCCTTCTCGGGGCCGATCTCGTTGACGATCTCCGACGTGAACCGGCGGGTCATGCGCTCGAGCTCGTCGATCGACATCTCCTTCGGATCGCAGACGACGCCGCCTTTGGCGCCGCCGAACGGGAGGTTCATCAGCGCGCACTTCCACGTCATCGCCATCGCGAGTGCCTTGATCTGGTCGAGCGTGACGCCGGGGTGATAGCGGATGCCGCCCTTCGACGGGCCGCGCGCGACGTTGTGCGTGATCCGCCAGCCGGTGAAGACGCGCACGCTGCCGTCGTCCATCGTCGTCGGGATCGCAACCTCGACCGACTTCTTGCACGCGCCGAGCACGCCGACGAGATCGTCGTCGATGCCGAACGTGTCCGCGACCTTGCGCAGCTGCTCCTGCGCGAGCTGGAACGGGTTCTGCCTCAGGTGGGTCTCTCGCTCCCGCCCCGCGACCATCAGCCTGACCTTATCGTGAAGCGCACGCTCGCCCGGCTCGGTTTCGCGCCGTCCACCGGCCACGCGACGAGCCGCACCTCGTAGCGGCCGGGCGAGAGCGTCGACCCGGTCGGCGAGCGGCCGGTGATGCCGAAGCTGTACCACCCGGGCAGCAGGTCGCGCGCACGCGCAAGCAGGCCGACGAACGTACCTTCCGCCGTGTACAGCAGCACGTCGAGTCGTGCGGCCGGCTCGATCTGAACGCCGGAGGAGGTGTCGACGCTGCCGACGGCGACCGTCAGCACGCCGGGCGCGATGTCGGACGGCGCAAAGGTCGTGTCGTCCATCGTCGCGGACGGGAGCAGCGTTCCTGCCGGTGTCGCCGGCCGGACGATCCACGGCAGCGCGAGCGGCTCGCCTCCGGCGGGCGTCAGGTCGAGCGTGCCGGAGCTGCCAGGCACGGCCTGCGTGTGCACGCGGACTCGGCCGACGCGGCCGGGACGGATCGCGATGCGCTTCGGCACGACCTTCAGCGCCCCTGTCGCCGACGGAATCACGACCAGCTTTCGCGCTGAGACGTTCCGCAACACGATCACGACCGAGCGGCCGTCCGTCAGCGAGAGCGAGTTCACCGACGCCGTCAGCTCTCCCGACGCGCTCGCCCCCACGTCGACCTCGCCGGCGCCGCCGGCCGAGAGCGGCGCACCGATAGGCTTCGCCGATCCGACGAGTAGGCTGTCGAGCTCGGGCGCCGTCAGCGCAGGCCGGGCCTCGACGAGCAGCGCCGCAGCACCGGCGACCTCGGCCGCCGCCGCGCTCGTGCCGTTCACGGTCGCGAACGCGGGCTCGCCGTCGGCGGCCGCGCCGGGATCGGAGGTCGCGAGGCCGATGCCGGGCGCCGTCAGGTCCGGCTTGATCGCGCTCGAGAACGAGAGGCCGCGCGACGAGAACGGCGCGACCCGGCCGGCGAGCGTGTTTCCCTCCTCGCGCGCGCGGCCGATCGCGACCACCGGATCGTGCGCGGCGAGGATCGAGCGCGCGACCGATGCCGGAATCGCGATCACCGGCACGTCGATGTCGCTTGCGAGACCGAGTGAGCCTGCCGGCAGATTCCCCCCGTAGAGCAGCACGGCGACCGCGCCCGCCTGTGACGCAGCGGCTGCCGCGGCGCCGGGATCGCCGCCGACGCGCACGAGCGCGGCGCGCCCGGTCGCAAGCGCGAGCCCGCTTTTCGAGAAGTAGTCGGAGACGTTGCCGCCGTCGCCGCGAGGAACGCCCACGGCGAGATCGACCGGGTGCGTCGGCGCGACGGAGTCGAGGAGCACGAGGCGACCGTCGAACGCAACGTGCAGGCCCTGCGAGACGACGACGCGCACCGAAGCGGTGGACGTTCGCGGATCGGTTGCGCCGACGACGAGCGCCGACTGCGCTCCGCCGGGCCCGTCGAGCGAGCCGAAGGACGGGCCTGCGATGCCCTCGTTGCCGGCAGGCACGACGACGAGCGTGTCGAGCGCGGTCGCGCCATCGACCGCCTGCGCCTCGGGACTGTCGGCGAACGAGGCGTACGGCTCGGTCACGCCGACGAGCGCGATCCGGGCGGCGTCGTGCGTGTCGCCGTCGTCGTTCGGGTCGACCGCGCGGTCGAGCCCCGCGATCAGCTGGTCGGTGCGCGCATAGATCGCGTTGCCACCGGACGCGTCGGCCTGCCAGCCGGCGACGCGGACCGGGAAGACGGTCGCACCCGGCGCGACGCCGTGGATCCCATGTGGGCCACCCGTGCCGACGAGCATCCCCGCGAGCTCGGTGCCGTGTCGCTCGATCAGGTCGGGATCGCCGGGGCTCTCCTGCGCGGCCGCGGTCGCGTTTCCGTCGACGACGTCGACGCCCGGCTCGACACGACCGCCGAGATAGGGCTGCCCCCGGTCGACGCCGGTGTCGAGGAGCGCGATCTGGACGCCGTTGCCGGTGAAGCCGGGTAGCGCGGGCAGGGTCGAGTTGAACGCGGAGCCCGCCTTCCCGTTCGCGATCGTCGCCGGGAACGCCGCGCGCACCGGATAGACCCCGGCGACCTCCGGGTCCTGCTCGAGCAGCGCCTGCGCGCGCGGGTCGAGCTGCGCCGAGAAGCCGTCGAGCACGCGCGCGAAGTTGTAGTCGGGTCGCACCCCGAGCCCATGCTCGGACAGGTCGGCGAGCACGGACTGCTGTGCGGCGTAGGCCTGTGCCGTCCAGCCGCGCTCTTCTCGCTCGGTCGCATACTTCGCGACCTCGAGCCGCTGCGCGACGGACGGCGTGCGCAGGACGACGATGCGCTCGGCGCCGAGATCGACCTGCGGATGCGCCGCGCCGACGAGTCCGCGCCACGTTGTCGCGCCGGAGAAGATCGGCGTGGCGGGTTGCGAGCGCACGGAGACGAGGATCGCCGCGCCGGCAATCAGCGCGAGCACCCAGAGCGCGAGCTTAGGACGCGCTCGCATATGCATCGAGGCTCAGGTAGTCGCGTGCAACCTGCGTGTAGCGCGCCGCAGACGCGATCATCGCCGCGTTGTCGGTGCAGAGGTCGAGCGGTGCCGCGACCGCGTCGGGCAGCGACGCGCGCAGCTCGCTGTTCGCAGCGACGCCGCCGACGACCGCCACGAGATCGGCCTTCGTTGCCTCGACACGCTCGACGAGCGCGCGCACGATCGCTCGCTGATACGACGCGGCGAGATCGGCGCGCCGGCGCTCGAGCTCGTCGGCTGGGAGCCCGCGAACCGCGTAGAGGAGCGCGGTCTTAAGCCCCGAGAACGAGAAGTCGAGACCTGGGACGCGCGCGACCGGAAAGTCGTAGGCGGTGGGATCGCCGTCGCGCGCAAGCCGATCGAGCGCGGCGCCGCCGGGATAGGGCAGGCCGAGCAGGCGTGCGCCCTTGTCGAAGGCTTCCCCCGCGGCGTCGTCGAGCGTCGTCCCGAGCACGCGCGCGCCTTCCCATGTGTGGTCGCGCACGTCGAGGAGCAGCGTGTGACCGCCGCTTGCGAGCAGGCACGTGAACGGCGGCTCGAGCTTCGTCGGCTCGAGGTAGAGCGAGGCGACGTGGCCGTGGAGATGGTTGACGGCGACGAGCGGCAGGCCGCGCGCCCACGCGAGCGCCTTCGCGGCCGAGACGCCTACGAGCAGCGCGCCGATCAGCCCGGGGCCCGCGGTGACTGCCACGGTGTCGAGCTCGTCGAGCGTCGTCTCCGCCTGCTCGAGCGCCTCCCTGATCACAGGCGTGACGAGCTCGAGATGGCGGCGCGAAGCGACCTCGGGCACGACGCCGCCGTAGCGCGCGTGCAGGTCGGCCTGCGAGGAGACGACGTTCGAGCGGATCGCGCCGTCGTGGGTGACGACGGCCGCGGCCGTTTCGTCACACGACGTCTCGATCCCGAGGATCACGCGATGCGCTTCAGCGTCACGTCGACCGGCCCGGCGCGATAGAGCGCCGACTTCGCGTTTGACCGAACGACGATCGGCAGCTCGATCGTCTTCAGCGTCGGGTCGAGCACCTCGGCGGTCTCGTGCACGTTGTCGTTGCAGGTCGGGTCGGAGCTGCTCGCATGGACGACCGCCACGCTCTTGACCACGAGCCGGAAGCCGCTGAGCGTGACCTTGCCGGTGATCTTGTAGGGGAACGCGCTCGCCGCAACCGAGACGGGACCGGATGGGTTCGTGCAGCTTCCCGTCGAGGCGTGGACGGCCCCCGACGGCTTCGAGCCGACGACCGTGATCGCGCCCGTCGCGCGGTTGACCTCGAGCGTCGCCTTCGTCCAGCCGACCGAGACCTGAAAGCCGCCTGCGCTCTCGCTGAAGGTCATCGCGAAGCTCCAGCGCTCGGTCTTCGCGTGCGGCGCGGCTCCGAGCGCGAGCGCGGCGAGACCGGTTGCGAGCAGGCCGGTCAACTCGGCGCGCCGCGCCACATGATCAGCGCGTCCTCTCGGTTGTCGGTGTAGTAGCCGCGCCTGACCCCGTGGCGCTCGAAACCGAGCTTCTCGTAGAGATGGATCGCGTCGTCGTTCGAGACGCGCACCTCGAGCGTGTACGCGCGGCCGTCGTCATCCTCGGTCAGCTCGAAGAGATGCTCGAGCAGGCGCGTCGCGATCCCGCGGCGCTGGAAGCCGGGATCGACGGCGACATTCATCACGTGCCACGCATCGACGTAGCGCGAGTTGACGATGTAGCCGATCAGCTGGTCGCCCTCGAATGCGCCGAGGCAGATCGACGTCGGCTTCGAGAGCTCGGACGCGAACATCGACCGTGACCACGGCGTCTTGTACGCGCGCTGCTCGATCTCCTCGATCGCCGGGAGGTTCGCCAGCGTGAGCCTGCGGATCTCAATCGCAACCGCGGTCATGAGGCCGGCTTTGCATCGGGGTCGCGGAGGTAAAGCGGGTCGACGTCCTCGACCGGGCCGAACGGGCCCGCGTGCTCGGCGAGCGCGACCGGATCCGGCCGGTGCAGGGGGTCGTCGTCGGGCGGGATCGTCGCGCCGGCGGCTTCGAAGAGCGCGCGGTAGCGGACGGCGCCGTCGCCGACGAGCGTCTTGCCCGCGACATCGAGCTCGTCGGGCGCGCCGACGCCTCCGCCGCTGAACACCTCGCCGCGCCGCGCGTCGATCACGGGCGTGCCGTGCGCGAACGCGCTCAGCGTCGAGGAGCCGGCGACGGGAACGTCGAGCGCCAGCGCAAGTCCGCGCGCGGTCGCAAGCGCGATGCGAATCGAGGTGAAGCTTCCCGGGCCGGTGCCGACGACGATGCCCTCGATCGTGCGCGGATCCTCGACGAGGTCGTCGATCAGTGAGGTCAGCGAGGCGGCGCGCTCCGTCCAGCCCGCACGATCGCCGTCGCCAATCAGCGCGCAGACCGCTCCGGCGGAGGTGGCGCAGTCAAAGGACAAGATCGTCTTCACTCTCAATCGCGACCCGGCGGTGGGATTCGTCGACATGGACCAAGCTCACGGAGGCGCGCACCGGCGGCAGCCAGGCCCCTGCGTGTTCCGGCCATTCGACGAAGGCAATCGTGCCATCGAAGTATGGCTCCAGGTTGCCCCATTCCTCGGCCCCGAGCCCGCGGAGGCGGTAAAGATCGAGGTGGGCGACCGGGACAGGGGCCTCGTATCGGTGCCCGATCGTGAAGGTCGGGCTCGAAACCGGCTGCTCGACTCCGAGGGCGCGGCAGGCGCCACGGACGAAGGTCGTCTTACCCGCGCCGAGCTCTCCCTCGACCGCGACGACGTCGCCGGGCCGGAGTTGCACGGCGAGCCGGGCGCCGAGCGCCTCGGTCTCTTCCGCAGAGCCGGTGTGAGCGACCATGCGATAACAGTGTCAGACGCCCGTTAGAACAGACCGAGCTGCTCGGCAACGGGCCCAGCCGCCGGAGGCGGCACGAGCACGACCGGCGCCGGGGGCGCGATCGTGCGGCCCATCAGCTCGGGCAGGCGGCGGAAGTCGGTCTCGAGCACCTCGAGCATCCGCGGCGTGTAGAGCGCGGCCGCCGGGTGAAAGATCGGATAGAGCAGCACGTGGTTGCCGCCGAGCACGACCTCCTGCTCGACCCCGTGCACGCGCGTGATCCCGGTCGGCTTCCCGGAGAGGAGCTTCGTCGCGAAGTTGCCGAGCGTCGCGATCACCTTCGGCTCGATCAGCTCGATCTGCTTCCAGAGATGCGGCTCGCAGGCCTCGATCTCTTCGGGCTGCGGATCGCGGTTCCCCGGCGGCCGGCATTTCAAGACATTCGCCACGAAGACCTCGTCGCGCGTCATCCCGATCCCTGCGAGCAGCTTGTTCAGGAGCTGGCCGGCCGCGCCGACGAACGGCACGCCCTGCTTGTCCTCGTGGAAGCCCGGTGCCTCGCCGACGAACATCAGGTCGGCCGTCGGCGAGCCCGCGCCGAAGACGACCTGCGTGCGGCCCTTCGCGAGCGCGCACTTCGCGCAGCCGGCGATCTCGTCGCGATAGGCGCCGAGGCTCAGCGCGGAATCAGTGACCGCCGCAGCCGCAGCTTCCACCGCAGCAGCCCCCTCCCCCGCCGAAGCTCGGCTGGGAACCGGTGCCGTGCGCCGCGAAGACCGAGAACTGTTTCTGCACCTTCTCCGCGCCACAATCGGGGCACGGAGGCGTCTCGCCGTTGCGGACGAGCTCCTCGAAATGCGACTCGCAGCTCATGCAGACGTATTCGTAGATCGGCATCTCGGCACCAGGTTATCCAACGGGGCGATCTTCGTTTCCGCGTCGGACGGTACGGGTAGGATGGTGGTGCCCGGCATCCGCAAGGAGCTGGAGCGAACATGAAGACGCTGCAAACGACCGCCGAGCTGCGCTCCGCGCTCGCGCCGCTGCGCGAGGGGCGGCGCGTCGGCCTGGTGCCGACGATGGGCGTGCTCCACGCCGGTCACGCGGCGCTCTTCGAGGCCGCTCGCGCCGAATGCGATCTCGTCGTCGCGACGCTGTTCGTGAATCCCACGCAGTTCTCCGACGCTGCCGATCTCGCGGTCTACGGCCGCGACCTGCCGCGCGACGAGGCCTACGCTGCCGAGCACGGCGTCGACTTCCTCTTCGCGCCCAACGCAAGCGCGCTCTACCCGGAAGGGTTCGCGACGTGGGTCGATCCTGCCGGCGCCGCCGACGGCCTCGAGAGTGCCGCACGCCCGGGGCACTTCCGCGGCGTCGCAACGGTCTGCGTGAAGCTCTTCAACATCGTCGGCGCCGACGTCGCCTACTTCGGCCGCAAGGACGCACAGCAGCTCGCGGTGATCAAGCAGGTCGTGCGCGATCTGGAGATCCCGCTCGAGATCCGCAGCGTGGAGACCGTGCGCGACGAGGACGGCCTCGCGCTCTCATCGCGCAATGCACGCCTTTCCACCGACGAGCGGACCCGCGCGCTCGCGATTCCACGCGCGCTCGCCACTCGCGATCCCGACCAGGCTCGCGCCGTGCTCGCCGACGCCGGCATCGAACCCGACTACGTCGCCGTCGCGGATCTCGACGGCGAGACGCTCGCGATCGCCGCGCGGGTCGGTTCCACCCGACTGATCGACAACGTGAGGCTATGAGCACGCGCCCCGCAGCATCGCGGCTTCGCCTGCCGGAGCTCGGCGAGATGAAGCGCCGCGGCGACAAGATCGTCATGGTCACCGCCTACGACGCGCCGGCGGCGCTGCTCGCCGACCAGTCGGGTGTGGAGCTGATCCTCGTCGGCGACACGGCGGCGATGGTGATGCTCGGCCACGAGTCGACTGTGCCGGTGACGCTCGACGAGATGATCTTCCTGACGCGCGCGGTCACGCGCTCAGCGGAGCGGCCGATCGTGATCGGCGACCTGCCGTTCGGCTCCTACGAGATCTCCGACGAGCAGGCCGTCGGAAGCGCGATCCGGCTCGTCAAGGAGGGCGGTGCCGGCGTCGTCAAGCTCGAGGGCGCAGGCCGGATGGTCTCGCGCGTGCGTGCGATCGCCGAGTCGAACATCGGCGTGATGGCGCATGTCGGGCTGACGCCGCAGTCGGCGACGAAGCTCGGCGGCTTCCGTGCGCAAGGCCGCACCGCCGAGGCGGCGTTGAAGCTCTACGACGACGCCCACGCATTGCAGGACGCGGGCGCGTTCGCGATCGTCTTCGAAGCCGTCCCGGCCGCGGTCGCGACGCGGATCACGCAGTCGCTCGAGATCCCGACGATCGGCATCGGCGCCGGCGCCGGCTGCGACGGCCAGGTGCTCGTGTGGCACGACCTGCTCGGGCTGTATCCGGGCAACACTCCACGCTTCGTCAAGCGCTACGGCGACATCGCCGAGGAGATCAGCGTCGCGCTCGGCGATTACGTCACAGAGGTGCGCACCGGCGCATTCCCCGAGGAGCAACACACCTATTCGATCCCGGCCGAGGAGCTGGACGAGTTCGAAGCGGCGCTCAGCGGAATCGGCCGGCCGGCCAAGCCGGCCGGCCGCTTTGGGTCGGCGTCGACAAGCGACGCCTCAGAGCGCGAGTAAGACCGCCGCGAGCGCGAGCGCCGGCGCGATCGCGGCGGTTGCCCGCGGCCAGGTCCAGCCGTGCACGGCGCGCACGCCGATCACGAGCAGCACCGCCGACCACGCGACGAACGCAAGGAAAACCCACGCGAAACGGTCGCGACCGACCGGCGACAGGACGAGCGAGAGCACGAGCGGAACGCACGCGTACGCGAGCACGTGCCGCGCGCGCCGGTAGGAGCCCTGCGAGCCGAGCAGGCGCACTGCGCCGTAGAGGATCGCCCCGAACGCCCAGTAGGCCGCCGCGCCGGTGATGCTGCCGGCGAGGAAGAGCCACACGGGCAGGATCAGCCCGTGGTAGCCGTGCGAGGCGTTCGACGCGAGCGCAAGGGCGACGCCGGCGAGCAGGATGATCAGCAGGACGGGTTCGGCGCGATCGGCAGCGGCGGTATTCGAGTCGTCACGCAACGCGACGAACACGGGCCGCGGAGCCTGCAGCACCAGGAGCGTCCGGAGCCACCACTCGCGCACACCTGGAGGCTACCGGTCGGCAATTCGCGCTCTACGCGGCGCCTCGAACCGAGCTCGCGTACACGAATGGATGGCGGAAGGCGTCCATCGCGCGCTCGGGCGCGATCTGCAGCTCGAAGGCCTCGCCGGTCTTGTCGTCCGCGACCCGCAGGACGACCTCGCCGCCGTTGCGGTGCCAGAGGAGGCGCACTTCGACGCCGTCCCGGCTCCGCTCTGCGAGCTCGATCAGGTCCTTGGTCATGGCTCTACTCTCGGCCGCTTCGGGAAGAAGACAGCGAGGGTCAAGTAGGGACTCGGTAATAACGGGCGGCGCCGGGCCTATTTGGTGACGACGACGCCGTTGTGGCACAGGTAGTCCGTGTGCCCGAGCATCGGGTCGTCTTCCTGGCTGACCGCCGGTTTGCCGTCGGGGCAGAGCTTGCTGTTCCGTTGCACGTAACCCACGAGGATGCCGCCGCAGAAGAGGACGACGATCGCGAGCGCGAAGCCGATGTAGAAGAGCTTCTTCTGCCGCCGGCTCACGCTGCGGCCACCGCCCGCCGCCGCTCGAGCAGCGGCTGCAGGAACTGGCCGGTGTACGACCCGGGCACCGCCGCGACGTCCTCGGGCGTTCCGGTGGCGATCACCTCGCCCCCGGCCTCGCCTCCCTCGGGCCCGAGGTCGACGAGCCAGTCGGCCTGCTTGATCACGTCGAGGTTGTGTTCGATCACGAGCACAGTGTTGCCGGAATCCACGAGCCGCTGGAGCACCTCGAGCAGCCGCTCGATGTCGGCGAAGTGAAGGCCGGTCGTGGGCTCGTCGAGGATGTAGAGCGTGCGGCCGGTGGCGACCTTGCAGAGCTCGGCCGCGAGCTTCACGCGCTGTGCCTCGCCGCCGGAGAGCGTCGTCGCCGGCTGGCCGAGCCGCATGTAGTCGAGCCCGACGTCGTGCAGCGTCTGCAGGCGGCGGCGGAGCTTCGGGATCTTCGCGAAGAAGCGAAGCGCCTCCTCGACCGACATCTCGAGCACGTCGGCGATCGTCTTCCCCTTGAACCGCACCTCGAGCGTCTCGCGGTTGTAGCGACGGCCCTTGCACGTCTCGCACGGGACATAGACATCGGGCAGGAAATGCATCTCGATCTTGATCTGGCCGTCGCCCTTGCAGGTCTCGCAGCGACCGCCCTTGACGTTGAACGAGAAGCGGCCCGGCTTGTAGCCACGCACCTTCGCGTCGGGCGTGAGCGAGTAGAGCTCGCGGATGTGCGTGAAGAGGTCGGTGTAGGTCGCCGGGTTCGAGCGCGGCGTGCGGCCGATCGGCCGCTGGTCGATCTCGATCACCTTGTCGAATGCGTCGATGCCCTCGACGGTGTCGTGCTCGCCGGGCTTGACCCGCGACTTCGAGACGCGGTTGACGATCGCCTTGTAGACGATCTCGTTCACGAGCGTCGACTTGCCGGAGCCGGAGACGCCGGTGACGGCGACGAACTTGCCGACCGGAAAGTCGACGTCGATCCCCTTCAGGTTGTGCTGCGCCGCGCCGCGCACCGTGAAGACGCCGTTGTCGCCCGAGCGCCGTGGCGGCACTGCGATCTCGCGCGTGCCCGCGAGGAACTGGCCCGTGATCGACTTCTTGTTCGCCTGCACCTTGCGCGCCGACCCTTCGGCGACGACGTGGCCGCCGTGCTCGCCCGCCCCGGGGCCCATGTCGACGAGCCAGTCGGCGCTGCGCATCATCTGCTCGTCGTGCTCGACGACGAGCACGGTGTTGCCGAGGTCGCGCAGCCGCTCGAGCGTGCCGATCAGCTTGTCGTTGTCGCGCTGGTGCAAGCCGATCGACGGCTCGTCGAGGATGTAAAGCACGCCGACGAGTTGGCTGCCGATCTGCGTCGCAAGCCGTAGTCGCTGCGCCTCGCCGCCCGAAAGCGTCGCCGACGCGCGGTCGAGCTGCAGGTAGCCGACGCCGACGTTGTCGAGGAACGTCAGCCGCTCGCGGATCTCCTTCACGACGCGCACACCGATCAGCTGCTCGGTCTCGGTCAGCTGGAGCGTGTCGAGGAACCGGAGTGCCGCCGTCACCGAGAGCTGCGTGAACTGGTGGATGTTGCGCTCGCCGACGGTGACCGCGAGCACCTCCGGCTTGAGCCGAGCGCCCTTGCACTCGGGGCACGGGCGGAACGACATGTACTCCTCGATCCGCTCGCGTGCCGTGGAGCTGTCGGTGTCGCGGTAGCGGCGCTCGAGTGAGGCGACGATCCCCTCGAAGGCGATCATGTACGAGCGCTTGCGGTTCATCCGATTGCGGTAGCTGATGTACAGACGCTCGCCGTCCGTTCCGTAGAGGAAGTAGTCCTGCTCGCGCTCGGAGAGCTCCTCCCACGGCTTGTCGACGTCGATCTCGTAGCGCTCGGCGATCGCGCTGAAGATCGACTCGTAGTAGTTCGAGCTGCCGACAGCCCACGGCACGAGCGCGCCCTCGGAGAGCGAGAGCGACGGATCGGGCACGAGTAGGTCGGGATCGATCTCCTGCTGCGCGCCGAGACCTGTGCAACGCGGGCAGGCGCCGTGCGGCGAGTTGAACGAGAAGATTCGCGGCTGCAGCTCGGGCAGCGAGACACCGTGCTCCGGGCACGCGAAGCGCTCGGAGTAGGTGAAGCTCTCGCCGTCGACGACGTCGATCGTGACGAGCCCCTCGGCGAGCGCGATCGCCGTCTCGACCGACTGCGTCAACCGCGTGCGCAGATCCTCCTTCATCACGAGCCGGTCGACGACGACCTCGATCGTGTGCTTGTACTTCTTGTCCAGCTTCGGCGGCTCCTCGAGCAGGTGCTGCTCGCCGTCGACCTTCACGCGCGTGAAGCCGTCGCCGCGCAGCTCTTCGAAGAGCGCGCCGTACTCGCCCTTGCGGTCGCGCACGACCGGTGCATTGACGGTGAACTTCGTTCCGTCGGGCAGCGCGAGGATCTGCTCGACGATCGAGTCGATCGACTGCCCCGCGATCGGCCGCCCGCAGACCGGGCAGTGCGGCCGCCCGACGCGCGCGTAGAGCAGGCGCAGGTAGTCGTAGATCTCGGTGACCGTGCCGACCGTGGAGCGCGGGTTGCGTGAGGTCGTCTTCTGGTCGATCGAGATCGCCGGCGAGAGCCCGTCGATCGAGTCGACGTCGGGCTTCTCCATCATCTGCAGGAACTGGCGCGCATAGGCCGAGAGCGACTCGACATAACGCCGCTGCCCCTCGGCGTAGATCGTGTCGAAGGCAAGGCTCGACTTCCCGGACCCGGAGAGGCCGGTGATGCAGATCAGCTGCTGCCGGGGAAGCCGGACCGTGATGTCCTTGAGGTTGTGCTCCCGGGCGCCGTGAACAACTAGCTCGTCCGCAGGCATGAACACGCCATTTTACCGCCCGAACGGACGTTCGTGCCGGGAACCGGTTGCGCTGCTCGAGCCTGCTCGAGACGGAGGCGGGCTTGTCGAACTTATCGACCTTTATGGACAGAGGATAAGTCTGGATAAGACCGATAAGATCAACTGCCTTGGATCCCCGGGAGAACCCGTATACGCCAAACGCCGGCGCACGCCCACCTGCCCTCGTTGGCCGCGACGCCGAACTCGAAGGGTTCGAGATCCTGCTCGAGCGGCTTCGGCGTGGCTACACCGAGCAGTCGATGCTGATCACCGGCATGCGCGGCGTCGGTAAGACCGTCCTGCTCGGCGCATTCGAAGACAGGGCTCTGAACAGCGGCTGGGTAACCGTCCCCGCTGAGATCACCAAAAATGAGCCATTCGGGCCACGGATGGGGACGATGGTGCGCCGCGCTCTCTTCCAGGTCGCGCCGAAGGCCTCGTGGACGGATCGAGTTCGCCGCGCGGCCGGCGTGCTGAAGTCGTTCTCGCTCACCGTCGCCTCGGACGGCTCGGTCACCGCCGGGATCGACGCCGACGCAATCGAGGGCGTGGCCGATAGCGGCAACCTGAGCGACGACCTC
This sequence comes from Gaiellaceae bacterium, assembly GCA_036501285.1. Lineage (GTDB taxonomy): Bacteria > Actinomycetota > Thermoleophilia > Gaiellales > Gaiellaceae > PALSA-600. The sequence continues at coordinate 1,545 of DASYAO010000116.1, read as the reverse complement.
ACCGATCTGCTCGTGGCGCTCGGTGAGGCCGCACAGGCCGAAAAGACCGGTGTCGCATTCCTCGTCGACGAAGTTCAGTTCCTGCGCGGCAACGAGTTCGAGGCTCTGATCTCAGGGTTGCATCGCACAGTTCAGCGCCAGCTGCCGATCACTCTCGTCGGTGCCGGCCTGCCACAACTCCCGCGACTCGCAGGCGAGGCCAAATCGTACGCCGAGCGTCTGTTCAAGTTCCCGCGGCTCGGACAACTCTCGCCGCCCCAGGCGGAGGCCGCTCTCACGGAGCCCGCAACCCAGCGAGGAGTGAGCTTCGACCCAGGCGCGATCGACGTGATCGTCGCGTACACCGAGGGCTACCCGTACTTCCTGCAGGAGTACGGCAAGATCGTCTGGGACCTTGCGCCGGAGGGAATCCCGATCAGCCGGCCTGTCGCGGAGGAGGCTCAGCGAACGGTCGAGCAGAAGCTCGACGAGTCGTTCTTCAGAGTACGCACCGAACGCACGACCGAGCTCGAGCTCCACTACCTACGGGCAATGGCGGAGTTCGGCACCGCTCATGAGACGGCCGGGAATGTCGCCGCCTTGATGGGACGGACCTCTGAACAGCTGGGCCCGACCCGCGCCCGCCTGATCGACAAAGGCCTCATCTACACCACCGGGCATGGCCGTGCTGCCTTCACTGTCCCTCAGTTCGACCGTTACCTGCGCCGGAACTACCGGCTGCCGGCCGGGCGCGTCTAGGCCTTGCGCCAGCGGCCGAAGACGAGGCCGCCGAGGGTGAAGCCGAGGCCGAACGTGCCGACGCCGAAGCCGCCGATCGCGATGCCCTTGCGCCAGGGCGAGAGCCGCTGCCAGCGCCCGAGAGCCTCTTCTTCCTCGGGAGTCAGCGGCTCGCCGCGGCGCCGCTTGCGCAGCGCGCCGCCGGCGCGAACGCCGAGGTAGAGGTCGTCGAAGACTTCGCTGCCGTACTCGTTTGCCATCGAGCTCACTGTAGCCTCCTTCGGCCTTGTCAACACGCGTCCTTCATGTCTCCGACCTGCATTTCGGGGCTCGAAAGACGCCGGACCGCCCGGACGCCGAGCACGCGATCCGCGAGCTCGTCGAGCGCGTCGACCCGGCGCTCGTGGTCGCGACCGGCGACCTCACCCACCGCGGGCGGCGCGCCGAGCACGAGGCGGCTGCCGGCTTCTTACGCAGCCTCGGGCCCCCCTTGCTCGTCGTCCCCGGGAACCACGACATACCGCTCCTGCCGCCGGCTCGCTTCGTCGGGACGTGGAACCAGTTCGAGCGCGAATGGGAGACGACCGAGCCCGTCTACGCCACCGACTCGCTGCACGTCGTCGGCCTCAACTCCGTGCGGCCGTGGCGACACCAGTCGGGAGCGATCCGCGACGGCCAGCTCGCCCGCGCCGCTCAGCGGCTCGACGAGGCGAAGCCGGGGGCGCTGCGCATCGTGTGCCTGCACCACCAGCTCCTGAGCGCGCCATGGCGCACGCGGAAGAAGCCGGTCTCGCGCCGTTCGCACGTGCTCGCGCGGCTCGTCGACTG
>DASYAO010000115.1:0-1939 GCA_036501285.1 Gaiellaceae bacterium | reverse complement strand
GCCGAACTCGGCCCTGCGGAAGGTCGCCCGCGTCCGGCTGACGAACGGCATGGAGGTCGGGGCCTACATCCCCGGCGAGGGCCACAACCTGCAGGAGCACTCCGTCGTGCTGATCCGCGGCGGCCGCACGGCCGACCTGCCTGGCTTCCGGTACAAGATCATCCGCGCCGCGCTCGACACCTCGGGCGTGTCCGACCGCAAGCAGGCGCGCTCCCGCTACGGCGCCAAGAAGGGCTCGTAATGCCGCGCCGTGGTGAGATCCAGGCCCGCCAAGCCCCCGGCGACTCCGTCTACGGGTCGCAGCTCGTGACGCAGGTCATCAACAAGGTCATGCTCGACGGCAAGAAGTCGATCGCCGAGGACATCGTCTACGGCGCGCTCGAGACCGTCGGGACGAAGACCGGCCGCCCGCCGGTCGAGGTGCTGGAGCAGGCCGTGAAGACGGTCACGCCGGTGCTCGAGGTCAAGGGCCGCCGCGTCGGCGGCGCCAACTACCAGGTTCCCGTCGAGGTTCCGCAGCGCCGTGCCCGCACGCTCGCCGTGCGCTGGCTCGTGACGTACGCGCGGGACAGGCGCGAGAAGGGCATGAGCGACAAGCTCGCCAACGAGATCATGGACGCGCTCAACCAGCAGGGCGGCGCGTTCAAGCGCAAGGACGACGTCTACCGGATGGCACAGGCCAACAAGGCCTTCGCCCACTATCGGTGGTAGCCATGGCTGCGACGTCGACACAGGTCGCACTCGACCGCGTCCGCAACATCGGGATCATGGCCCACATCGACGCGGGCAAGACGACGACGACCGAGCGGATCCTCTACTACACCGGCCGCACCCACAAGATGGGCGAGGTGCACGAGGGCGCCGCGACGATGGACTGGATGGCCCAGGAACAGGAGCGGGGCATCACGATCACGTCCGCGGCGACGACCGCCACGTGGCGCGACCATCGCATCAACATCATCGATACGCCCGGGCACGTGGACTTTACCGTGGAGGTCGAGCGGAGCCTGCGCGTCCTCGACGGCGCGATCGCCGTCTTCGACTCCGTCGCGGGCGTCCAGCCGCAGTCCGAGACGGTCTGGCGGCAGGCGGACAAGTACAAGGTCCCGCGCATCGCCTTCATCAACAAGATGGACCGCACCGGCGCGAACTTCTTCGCCGCCGTGCAGTCCATGAAGGACCGCCTCGGCGCGAACCCCGTGCCGGTGCAGATCCCGATCGGCCAGGAGGACCAGTTCACAGGCGTCGTCGACCTCGTCGAGATGAACGCGATCGTCTACAAGGACGAGCTCGGCCAGCAGTTCGACGTCACCGACATCCCGGAAGGCCTCGCCGAGCAGGCGCACGAGTACCACCATCAGCTGATCGACGCGATCTCGCACTTCGACGACGAGGTGCTCGAGGCGTACATCGAGGACGAGTCCTCGGTCACGCCGGAGATGATCCGCCGCGCCGTCCGCGCAGCGACGCTCGCCGACGAGGTCACGCCGGTGCTGCTCGGCTCCGCCTTCAAGAACAAGGGCGTGCAGCCGCTGCTCGACGCCGTCATCGACTACCTTCCGAGCCCGCTCGACGTGCCGCCGGTGATGGGCATCGTCCCGAAGACCGAGGCCGAGGAGGAGCGCACGCCCGACCCGGCGCAGCCGTTCGCGGCGCTCGCCTTCAAGGTCATGTCCGATCCGTACGTCGGCAAGCTGACGTACTTCCGCGTCTACTCCGGCCGCATCAAGGCCGGCGACCGCGTGCTCAACACGACGAACGGCAAGACCGAGCGGATCAGCCGCATCCTCCAGATGCATGCGAACCACCGCGAGGAGCGCGAGGAGATCATGGCCGGCGAGATCGCCGCCGGCGTCGGCCTGAAGTTCACGACGACGGGCGACACGCTCGCCGCCGACAACGCACCGATCGTGCTCGAGTCGATGAGCTTCCCCGATCC
>DASYAO010000114.1:0-2888 GCA_036501285.1 Gaiellaceae bacterium | reverse complement strand
GGCAGGCGCGAGCCTGGCCCGCGAACGCGAGCAGACTCGCCGCGACTAGTAGTCCGACTCGCCCCAGCTCTCGAGCCGTTCGCGCAGGTCGTGCAGGAACTGCCCGGCGTACGCGCCGTCGACCAGGCGGTGGTCGTAGGTGAGTGTCAGGTTCATGATCGGCCGGATCGAAATTGCATCGTTTCCGTTCTCGTCGACGATCACCCATGGCCGTTTCACGACGGCATAGGTCCCGAGGATGCCGCTCTGCGGCTGGCTGATCACCGGCGTGCCGTGGAAGGTGCCGAAGCTCCCCGGATTCGTGATCGTGAACGTCCCGCCCTGCACGTCGTCGGGCGTCAGGCGCTTCGTGCGCGCACGCTCCGCGATGTCAGCGATCCCTCGTGCCATGCCGAGCAGGTTGAGGCCTTCGGCGTTCTTGACGACCGGGACGATCAGCCCCTTACCGCCCTCGAGCGCGACGGCGAAGCCGATGTTGACGTAGTTGTGCGTGACGACCGACTCGCCCCGTAGCTCCGCGTTCACCCACGGCCAGTCCTTCAGCGTGTCGACGGTCGCGCGGGCGACGAACGCGAGATAGGTCGGGTTGACGCCGTAGGCCTTCGTGTACTCCGCTTTCAGCTTCTCGCGGATCGCGACGACCTTCGACATGTCGACTTCGATCGCGCTCGTGACGTGCGCAGCCGTGTCGAGCGAGCGGCGCATGTGCTCGGCGATGCCGCGGCGCATCGCGTTCAGCGGCTCGACCGTTTCGCCGATCCCGCCTGCTGCCGGCGCAGTGGGCGGCGCGGCCGGCTGCGGAGGCGTGGGGGCCGCCGGCGCGGCGGGAGCCGCCGGCGCAGGTGCCTGGGCTCCAGACTCGACGTGCGCGAGGATGTCCTTCTTCGTCACGCGACCGCCCGCTCCGGTGCCCTGCACGGTCGACGGGTCGATTCCGTGCTCGGCCGCGATACGCGCGACGACAGGCGAGACGAATGTGTGGCTTTCAGCGGCATGGCCGTTGCCGGCCGGCGCGGTCGCCGGCGGAGCAGCCGCGGGCTCGGGCGCCGGGGGCGGTGGCGCTGCTGCCTCCGGCTTGGGCGCCGGCGCTTCTTCCTTCGGCGCCGGGGGCGCGGGCGCAGACGGCGCTGCCACACCGGCCTCGCCGCCGATGCGCGCGAGCAGCGTGCCGACCGCGACCGTCTCTCCCTCCTGCACGAGGATCTCGGAGAGCACACCCGATCCGGGCGCGGGCACCTCGGTGTCGACCTTGTCGGTCGAGATCTCGAGCAGCGGCTCGTCGGCCTCGATCTGATCGCCGGGGTTCTTCAGCCACTTCGTCACCGTCCCCTCGGACACGGAGACGCCCATCTGCGGCATCACGACGTCGGCGGCGGTTCCGGTTGCCACTAGTACTCCGCGAGCTCTTTCAGCGCCTTGACGACGTCTGCGACCTGGGGGATGAACGCCTGCTCGAGCACCGGCGCGAACGGTACCGGCGTGTCGGGTGCGGTCAGCCGGCGCACCGGGGCGTCGAGATCCTCGAACGCCTCCTCGGCGATCGTCGCCGCGATCTCCGCGCCGAAGCCGCCGGTGTGGGTGTCCTCGTGCAGCACGAGCACCTTCGACGTCTTGCGCACCGACGTGAGCACCGCCTCCTTGTCCCACGGAAGGATGCTGCGCAGGTCGATGATCTCGACGGAGAGATCTCCGAGCTGCGACGCGGCCTCGGTCGCGGTGTAGACCATCGCGCCCCACGTGATCAGTGTCACGTCGGTTCCCTCGCGGTGCGTGCGCGCGACACCGATCGGCGTCGTGTAGCGCTCGTCGGGCACCTCGCCCTTGATGCGCCGGTAGAGATGCTTGTGCTCGAAGAAGAGCACCGGGTTCGGGTCCTCGATCGCCGAGATCAGGAGTCCCTTCGCGTCCTCCGGCGTCGACGGGCACACGCACTTGAGTCCGGGGATGTGCGCGAAGGACGACTCGGGGTTCTGCGAGTGGAACGGGCCGCCGGAGAAGCCGCCGCCCGACGGAAGCCGCACCGTGATCGGCACCGGCGAACCGGCGCGCCAGTGCTGCTTCGCCGCGACGGTGACGAGGTGGTCCCAACCGCACGAGATGAAGTCGGCGAACTGCATCTCCGCCACCGGCCGCAGGCCCATCATCGCGGCGCCCGTCGCGCCGCCGAGGATCGCCGTCTCCGAGAGCGGCGCGTCGAGCACGCGCCACGGGCCGAACTCCTCCTGGAGGCCGAGCGTGACCTTGAACGCGCCGCCGTAGACGCCGACGTCCTCGCCGATCACGAAGACGCGCTTGTCGCGGCGCATCTCCTGGCGGAGGCCGTCGCTGATCGCCTGCAGGTAAGTCTTTTCCGGCATCGCTATTTGTGATGCGGGGTGTCGAGCTCCTCGGGCTCGGCATAGACACCGTTGGTGAGGCTCGCGGGCTCCGGGAGCGGCGACGCCTCCGCCTTCTCGAGCGCCTCGTTCAGGTGCTTCTTGACGGCGACCTTGATCGTGTCTTCCTCGTCGTCGGTGAACTCGGCATGCTCGTGCAGCCAGCGGCGGTAGTGCTCGATCGGATCCTGCTCTGCCCAGCGCTCGAACATCTCCTTCGGGACGTAGAAGGCGTCGTCGTGCACCGCGTGGCCCTCCATGCGCAGCGTGCGACACTCGATCAGCGTCGGGCCGCCGCCGTCGCGCGCCTTCTCGGCCGCGCGCTTCGCCTCGCGGTAGACCGCGAGCACGTCGGTGCCGTCGACGACGACGCCCTCGAAGCCGTAGGCCTGCGCGCGGTCGGCGAGATGCTCGACCGCGTACTCGAGATGCGTCGGCGTCGAGTACGCCCACTGGTTGTTGTCGCAGATGAACACGACCGGCAGGCGGCGTACACCCGCGAAGTTCATCGCC
>DASYAO010000113.1:0-27324 GCA_036501285.1 Gaiellaceae bacterium | reverse complement strand
CCGGCCGGATCAACCGCCGGCCGGCGTTGGAGAGGCAACCCACGAGGGCGTCCCGGCTGCGATCGCAAATGCGTTCTTCGACGCGACGGGGGTTCGCCTTCGGGAGTATCCGATGTCGGCCGACGTCGTCAGGTCGGCGCTGGCGCAGGCGGGCGTCGCGTAGACGAGGATCGAAAGAAAGCGAACGAAAGAGGCCCGGGCAAACCGGGCCTCTTTCGTCACGCCGCCAGCTGCTCGAGCCTGCCGACAAGCCGGGCGCCTGCCGGGCCGGCCGCGGTGCGGGCCGGTAAGTAGGCGCCGGTAACGGTCACGCATCCGCTCAGGCCGATGTGGAGGACAACAGCCGGGCTGTGGGCATAGGAGAAGCTCGCGAGGATGGCGCTGCCGTCGTCCATCGGGCAGTGAATTACGGCCTGCTCGCGTGGCAACCGGTTCAACGCGAGCGCGATCGAGGCGACCTCCGCGTTGTTTGTGACAACCCGCGACGAGCGCAGGCGAAGCGCGGTCGCCGCCGGGTTGAGGCCGCGGTAGCGGCAGAGCTGCAGCGCGGTAGCTCCGCTCGTGACGAGCTGCGGCGGTCCTCCGGCAACCGGTTTGACCGGCTGTGGCTCGCGCGCAGCGCACCGGGAACCGTGTGCGCCGGCCCCCGTGGGCGATGCCGCGAACAGCACCGCAGCTGCGACAGCGAAAGGCAGAGCGCGCGAAGTCATGAGAGCTTCCATGCGTAGTACTCCCGAAAGGCGGTCGGCACCGTCGCCATGCGGTTGGCAAAGTGCAACACGGCGTCCCAGTAGAGCGGCGACAGGTTGTAGTGCCGGAGGGCCGCCCGCTCGTCGGTCCGGCCGCCGTTGGCGGCCAGTAGGTTCGCCGCCGCAAGGATCGAGTCGCGAGCCTGGTAGACGTTGCCGCCGAGTCCGTACTCCCGCCACGTCGCCGGCTGGAACTGCATCGGGCCCTGCGCATTCGCCTTTGCAGTCGTGCGCGCGCGACCGAAGTCGCTCTCGACGAAGTTGATCGCGGCCAGGAGCTCCCAGCGAATCCCGAACCGGCGCTGCGCCTGCTTGTAGAACGAGAGCAGCCTGGGCGCATGCCGCGCCGGGCCGACGCTGACACCGCCGACCTGCGGCGGGCTCTCGGCCCCGAGCTCGACGAGGTCACGGCGCGCCTCGATGTCGTCGCGCTCACGGGGATCGAGCTTGAGCACCCTCGCGGCTTCTGTCGCGTTTGCCGCGACTACGCGGATGACGAGCTGTCGATCACGCGCAAGTGCCACGAACTGCGTTCCGGTCGCTGTCCGGAGCCTTCGCTCGTCGGCGTGGAGATGGGCGACAACTGCTGCAGGGCTCTGGCTCACAACAACTAGTTCTCGATCGTGACGAGTGTTCCGATCGGTGTGTACGGCCAGACCTTGGCGGCGGCGTCGAGCGGAAGTTCGACGCAGCCGAGGCTCTGAGGTGTTCCGAATGAGGCGCGGTTGAAGGCGTGAAGGGCTTCGCCGCCGTGGAAGTAGCTGATCCAGCGGATTCCGGGGTCGTTGTAATGCGACCCGTCGGGGTTTGCCCCGCTCATCCGGCCGACCGGAATGTGCTCGAAGACCGGCCACGTGCCGAGTGCGGTTGGTGCCGCGGGGACGCCGGTGTTGCCCGGCGAGGTGAGGACGATGCTGCCGTTGTGCCAGAGGGTCATCAGCTGCGGCACGTCGCGGTGGACGTAGACGTAGCTGTAGCCGGCGGTGCGTCGCTTTCCCGCGGCGGCGTCGGCGAGCATCTCGCGCCACACTCTCGGGCCCGCGATGCCGTCGACTGCGAGGTGGTGCTCGTCCTCGAACATCATCACGGCGCCGCGGGTGATCTCGTTCGGCTCGCCGGCCTTCCAGAGCGCCTCGAGCTCGTGCGGCGTCTGGGAATAGGCCCAGTGGAACTGCCCTCGAGGCGGGTAGACCGCGGCGGCGAGCTCGCTTCGCATCGTCCGCGGCACGTCGGCGTGCGCCGGCGTCCAGTCGAGTGGCAGGTAACCCTCTTGTGCCAGGAGCTGTTGCAAGCGCAGGAACGATGCAGGTGCGATCTTCAGCCGAAGGCTCGTTGCGACATGCGCGTCGGTGCCGGTCGGGTCGGCGACGACGAACGGCGACGGGAAATGCACAGCGACTTCCGAATCAAACGGCGCGCCGGCGCCGGAAGGCGCAAAGAGAAGCGTGTGATCGTCGGCCGTCGTCCAGTGCCCACTGACGGCCGGAACGAGAGTCGGTCGTTGATCGCCCAGCGCGCGCGAGATCGGCACCGAGAAGGTGAGCCTGATCGGCGTAAGCGGGTTCGCGCTCGTGTTCGGGCCGGGTGACACGAGCGCGACCGGGCGTTCCGACTGCGGAAACCACGTGACCCGCACCGGCGCGCCGAGCTTCTCCCACGGTCGCGCGGCCGATGCGAGGTTGACCGAGCCCGCTGGAGTCTTGGCCGGCAGCGTCACAGTCCTGCCCGAGACGGCCGCGTCGGTGACGGAGATGCGGTTGACAGGGGTGTCGAATCTCACCTCGGCGCGCGTGCCGTGTGCAACGACCCAACGGTTCACGACCTTCGCGACCGGCGTCTCGACTGTCAGGGTCTCGTGCCGCTCGGCGCCGAGCGCCCAACTTTCCCACCCCGGGCGTCGAACCACGACCGACAGCGAGATCTGCTCACCGGACGCGACCTGTGCGCGAGGAGTCAGCCGACCGTGCGAGACCACGAGCGGAATCGCGCGGCCGCTCGCGCTACGGGCTCTGACACTCACGAGCGAACCGGCGAACGGTTGCGATTCGACACGACCGAGTGCAGACGCGTCGGCAACGAGCTTCACGCCCGAGAACGCCCACACCGCCGCGGCGCCGGCCAGCACGGCGAGTGCCACCGCGAGGCCGATGAGAAGTCCACGCCGCACTCTGTACAGAGTAGGCGCCGATCTCGCGACCGGCCACGTCCTCGCGCGCGTGCGAGTCGGCGCAAACCCGCTCGTCTCGGTGCTCGTCGGCCACGATCTCTGGGGCCCGAACATCGACGACTCGACGATTCCGGCGTCGAGACGCGGGCGAACCGGGTGCGCCGGACCTTTGCAACAGCGGAGATTGCGGGCACAATCGTAGGATGACTCGGCCGGCCGCGGTTCTCGTTCCGATGCTCACCATCTGCTTTGCGTTCGGTACGCCCGAGGCCGGCGCGGCGACCTGCCCGGCCTGGGTGCTGCCGGCGGCAACGCCGTCCACAACGACGCCGCCGTCGCCCGCGACCACGACGACGCCGGCGACGACCACCACGACCCCGACGACGACTGCACCGGTCGCCGCGGCGCTGATCCGCGCGTCGTCGCTGCCTGCGATCGACGCCGACCCGCGCGCCACGCTCGTCGGCGCGCGAACGGCTGTGCTTGCCGGATCTCTGCAGGGCTCAGGAACGACGGTCACGGCCGAGTACTGGCAGACCGGCCGGGATCCGTCGTGCACACGTATCCAAGTCTCGGACGGCAACCGCGCCACGTTCTCGCTCGCCGGTTTGAGGCCGTCACAGCGGTACCTGTTCCGGCTCGTCGTGAATGGAACCGCAGGAACCGCAACGAGCTCGGAAGGCGCGTTCGTCACCCTGCCGGCAGGCGTGATCGCGGAAGGAGTGACGATCGGCGGAATGTCGTTCGGCCGACTCGGCCGCGTGGCGGCGCTCGCGAAGCTGAACCGTGCCAACGGCGGCCCGATTCGATTCAGCTACGCGGGCGCGTATTGGCACGTCCTTCCGAGCAAGCTTGGCGCTCACGTCCAGGTCGCACGGGCGATTGCAAACGCACTCGACGCAGCCCCCGGTCAAACACTGCCCGCGCCGACGATGTCGGTCGAATCTTTGAAGTTGCGCGACTACGTGACGTCGCTCGCCCGTCGCTGGACGCATGAGCCCAAGCAGGCGCAGGTGAAGCTCGTCGGCACCCACGCAGTGATCGACCGGAAACAGTCCGGTGTCTCGGTCGACAAGCCGCGGATGACAGCCGAGATCGAGAGCGAACTGAGAACCGGCAAGCGTTCGCAGCTCCAGCTCGCCGTGAAGAAGGAGCGTGTCTCTGCCGTGGCGCAGGCGAAGGCCGTCGTCGTTCGACTCGGCAGCCAGAGGCTGACGGCGTACCTCGACGGCAAGCCGATTCTGACGACGCCGGTCACGACGGGGCGGCCCGCGCTGCCGACCCCGATCGGAAGCTTCAAGGTCCAGTTCCGCGCGAGCCCGTACGTGTTCCACTCGCCGTGGCCGGCGGGCAGTGCCTACTACTACCCGCCGACGCCGGTCACCTGGGCGATGGAGTTCTACGACGGCGACTTCCTGCACGACGATCCGGCCGAGCCGAGCGACGCTTTCGGCTCCGACTCCCAGAACGGCTACTTCGCAAGCCATGGGTGCGTGCACGTTCCGCACGACGTGATGGCGTTCCTCTACAAGTGGCTACCGGTCGGCGCCCCGGTGATCGTCGCGCAGAACTGAGGACGGTCAGCTACCTTGAACGCCGTGGCACCCATCCAGCTCAAGTGCGGGATCGAAGGATGCGGCATGTCGTGGAGCGTCGCGAACCCCAAAGAGATGAAGTCTTCGATGGCGGATCATCGGCAGAAGTTCCATCACGAAGCGCAGTCGAAGCCCAAGGGGCCGAAACCCCTTCGTTCGACTCCGCGTAGCAGCGACGCCGAGTAGCCCTCACCGGGGCACGTGCTACCGTGCATGCACGGGCGTCTGTCGGCGCCCGGGAGATTCAGCTTCTCGGTCCTCCTCTTCGTAGGCGTCTCGAGGCTCTTGCATCTCGAAGCACGCCCATAAGGAGGAACACAGTTTGTCTAAGACTTTCAACGCGCTCGGCGTGAGCGCGCCCGTCGTCGAGGTGCTCACGCGCCTCGGCATCCGGTCACCCTTTGCCATTCAGGCGCTCGCCTTGCCAGACGCGCTTGCCGGCGTGGACATCCTCGCCGCGTCGCCCACCGGTTCCGGCAAGACGCTCGCCTTCGGGATTCCGATCGTCGAGCGGACGGCAGGAGCCGGCGGGCATCCGAGCGGGGTCATCCTCGTCCCGACCCGCGAGCTCGCCTCGCAGATCGTCGCCGAGCTGAAACCGCTTGCCGCATCGCGCAACCTGCGGATTGCGGCCGTGTTCGGCGGCACGTCGGTCTCCGGACAGGCGAAGGAGGCTCGCGGAGCCCAGTTGCTCGTCGCAACGCCGGGCCGGCTCCAGGACTTGCTCGAGCGCCGCCTCGTCTCGCTCGACGCGGTCCGGGTCCTCGTGCTCGACGAGGCGGACCGGATGCTCGACATGGGCTTTCGCCCGCAGGTCGACCGAATTCTGGCACGCATGCCCCGAAACCGGCAGACGATGCTCTTCTCGGCGACGCTCGACGGTCCCGTAGCCGATCTGGCGAAGACCTACACCGTCAACGCGTCTCGCTTCACCACCGGCGCCCAGGTCGAAACCGTGGCCGGTGCGATCGGACACGAATTCGTCGCCGTGACGGCAGAAGACAAGCTCGCCCAGCTCGCCGGACAGCTTCGGCGCGAGCGCGGACTTGCGCTCGTTTTCGTCCGCACCAAGCACGGCGCGGACAAGCTCGCCCGCAAGCTCGTGCGCGAGCACGGCTTGACGTCAGCGGTCATGCACGGGAACATGTCGCAGAACCAGCGCGAACGATCGCTCTCCCAGTTTGGGTCGGGACGCGTGTCCACGCTGATCGCGACCGACGTCGCGGCCCGTGGTCTCGACGTCGACCACATCACGCATGTGATCAACTTCGACCCTCCGGGGAGCGACGAGGACTACGTCCACCGCGTCGGGAGGACCGGACGTGCAGGCCGAACCGGAACGGGCGTCACGCTTGTCCTGCCGGAGCAACGACTCGAGGTCGGCCGGCTGGCCGACAGGCTCGGGCACACTGCGGCGTTTGCCGCATCCGGGCTCTACGTTCCGCGGTCGGCGCCCGGCCCGAAGCGCCGCAAGCGCGGCCGCCGCTAGCGCCGTGCTCGCGCGTCGTAACGAACTGCGCAACGTCGCGATCATCGCGCACGTCGATCACGGCAAGACGACCCTTGTCGACGCGATGCTCTGGCAGTCCGGTTCGTTCCGGGAGAACCAGGAGGTCGCCGAGCGCGTGATGGACTCGATGGATCTCGAGCGCGAGAAGGGGATCACGATTCTCGCCAAGAACACGGCGGTGCGCCTCGGGGAGACCAAGATCAACATCGTCGACACGCCTGGGCACGCCGACTTCGGCGGCGAGGTCGAGCGTGCCCTGACGATGGTGGACGGCGTGCTGCTGCTCGTCGACGCGTCAGAGGGTCCGCTGCCGCAGACGAGGTTCGTCCTTCGCAAGGCGCTCGAGCGCAAGCTTCCGGTCGTGCTCGTCGTGAACAAGGTCGATCGCTCCGATGCGCGGCCGGAAGAGGTCGTGAACGAGGTCTACGAGCTCTTCCTCGATCTCGACGCTGACGAATCGCAGATCGAGTTCCCGATCGTCTATGCGAACGCACGCGCCGGGCGCGCAGGCACGGCCGCCGACGACCTGGCTGCCGATCTCAAGCCGCTCTTCGACACGCTGCTCGAGGCGATTCCGCCGCCGAGCTACGACCCGGAGCATCCGCTGCAGGCACTCGTGACGAACCTCGACGCGAGCCCTTACGTGGGAAGGCTCGCGCTGCTGAGAATCCACCACGGGACGCTGCGCAAGGGCGCGCCGATCGCCTGGTGCCGCTCTGACGGCACGATCGAGAGCGCGCGCGTGGTCGAGCTCTACGTCACCGAAGCGCTCGACCGGGTCGCCACTGACGAGGCGGGGCCGGGTGAGATCGTCGCGCTCGCCGGGCTACCCGAGGTGACGATCGGCGACACGATCGCCGACCCGGAAGATCCGAGGCCGCTGCCGCCGACCACCGTCGACGAGCCGAGCCTCTCGGTCACGATCGGCATCAACACGAGCCCCCTCGCGGGGACGGAGGGCAACCGGCTCACGGCGAGCCAGGTGAAGGAGCGGCTCGACACCGAGCTCGTCGGCAACGTCTCGCTTCGCGTGTTGCCGACGACGCGCCCGGACGCATGGGAAGTGCAGGGTCGCGGCGAGTTGCAGCTCGCGATTCTCGTCGAGCTGATGCGCAGAGAAGGCTTCGAGCTGACGGTCGGCAAGCCCGAGGTTCTGACGAAGGAAGTCGACGGCGCGCGCTGCGAGCCGGTCGAGCGTCTGGCGGTCGACATTCCCCAGGATTACGTCGGCGTCGTCACGCAACTGCTCGCGCTGCGCAAAGGCCGGCTGCAGCAAATGGTGAATCACGGCACCGGCTGGGCGCGGATGGAGTACCTCGTTCCCGCGCGCGGACTGATCGGATTCCGCACGGAGTTCCTGACCGAGACCCGCGGCACCGGCATCCTCCACCACATCTTCGAAGCGTGGGAGCCCTGGCTCGGCGAGCTGCGAACGCGGCCGACGGGAAGCCTCGTTGCCGACCGGCGAGGCAACGCAACGGCGTTCGCGATCGCTGCGCTCCAAGAGCGCGGCTCGCTCTTCATCGGTCCCGGCGCCGAGCTCTACGAGGGGATGATCGTCGGAGAGAACTCGCGCGACCAGGACCTCGACGTCAATGCGGCAAAGCCGAAGAAGCTGACGAACATGCGCGCCGCCTCGGCTGACGAGCTCGTGCGTCTGATCCCGCCACGGCCGCTCTCGCTCGAGCAGGCGCTCGAGTTCATCGGCGATGACGAAGCCGTGGAGGTAACACCACAGTCGATTCGGCTCCGCAAGGTGGAGCTCTCAGCTTCGAAGCGGCAAACGCTGGCGTCACGCACCAAGCGCGAGACGCGAGCCCTGGCCTAGGCGGGCCGTCCCGCGATAAAAAAGTCAAACCGCTAGCGCACGTAAGTCTTTAGCTTTTCGCGCCGGCTGCCGATGAGCTTGAGGTGAACCGTCGCTGGGCCGCACCATCGACCGCAGGAATCACGTCCCGATTCGGGCGTAAGCGAGTGCGTTCGCTCGCGTTCGCCCTGGCGTTTCTCCTTGGCTTGATCGTGGTTGTCCTGCCCGGTTCAGCGCGCGCGACGGTCACGTGGTCCGTGCCGACCGCGATCGACGCCGCGCCACCCTGGAACGCCGGCTTCGACACGGTCGCGCTTTCGTGCCCGTCCAGCAGCCTCTGTGCCGCGGTGACGGCCGAAGGTGACGTGCTCACGACGACGACTCCGACCGGGAGCGCGCCGGCGGCCTGGACGGTGAAGACCATCGATTCCGACAACGAGCTCGAGGGCATCTCATGCCCCTCGACGGCGTTCTGCGCTGCCGTCGACGATGTCGGCAATCTCTTCACGAACACGAATCCGACCAGCTCTTCGTCGACGTGGACGATGAGCAACAGCGCCGTGCCCGTCGGCACCGGCACCGCTCTTGCCATCGTGTGTGTGTCGACGTCTTTCTGTGAAGTCGGCGGCGGTACCTTCGGGCCGTCTCCGGAGAGCACCGCTTGGGCGACGACCGACCCCGGCGACGCAAGCCCGGCCTGGACGACCACGAACGTGGCGGGCAAAGAGTTCGCTGGAATCTCGTGCGCCTCGACGGCGCTGTGCGTTGCAGCGCTCGTAGGCGGCGATACCGCCTACTCGGATGATCCCGCAGCCGCTACTCCGACGTGGACCTCAAGCCAGACGGACGGAACGAACAACGTCAATGCCGTCTCTTGTGCGACCGCGACCAATCCTGTGCTCTGCATCGCGGTCGACGACCATGGAAACGCCCTTACGTCGACCGACGGCGGGCAATCGTGGGTGTCGGGGCAGATCGACGGAGCCGAGGAGATGTCCTCCGTCTCGTGTCTGCCGGACGGCAGTGCATGTGTTGCCGTCGACGAAGACGGCTATGTCGTTGCGACCGCCGATCCCGGTGACGGTACGAGCGCAACCTGGACGAAAAGCTCGACGCAAGTCGCCACAAGAGGGTTTGGGAGCGTCTCGTGTCCGTCGGGCTCGTTTTGTGCCGCCTTCGACGGCGAAGCCGGCGCGTACACGTCGACCGACGTGACCACGGGCTTGGCGAGCGTTCCCGCCACGGCCGGAACGTGGACGTCGCACGGGATCGTCGACGGCTACAATTTCCTGGACGACGTCGCATGTCCGTCGGCCTCGTTCTGCGCCGCCGTCGACGGCGGCGGCAATGCGTTCCTCTCGACAAATCCGCGCGGCGGTGTGGCCGCGTGGACGAAGGTGTCGGCCGACGGTTCGAATTCCCTCAACGCCGTCGCATGTCCTTCGACGTCGCTCTGCGTCGCTGTCGACGCTGTCGGAAACGTCATCACGACTACCAACGGTGGCACGTCCTGGACGGTTACCAGCGTCGACTCCGGGCACGCCTTGTACGACATCTCCTGCGCGTCGACTTCCATCTGCGTCGCCGTCGACGATGCGGGAAACGTCTTCACCTCTTCAAATCCGGGCACGCACGGCTGGTCCCTCACGACGAACGTCGGTGGCACGCTCTACACGGTCGCATGCCCGTCGACGGTGCTCTGCGTCGCGTTCGACTACGACTACGGCACCGGCGACGCTTACCTCGTCTCCGCCCAGGGAAGCCCGACGAACGCGGGCTCATGGGCAAAGACGTCGATCAACGTCTTTCTGGGGTCGATCTCTTGTCCGACGACGAGCTTCTGCGCAGGCGAGGACGGCGGGGCCGAGATTTACTCCTCGACGGCCCCCGCGAACGCATCCTCGTGGACGGAGACGACCGTCTCCGAGCCGGTCGTCGCGGTTTCCTGCCCGTCGGCTTCGTCGTGCATCGCCGCCGCGAACTCCGGTGACGTACTCGTCTCCGCTGACCCGACCGGGGGCACATCGGCGTGGACCGCTACGGCCGTCGACGGCAACGGGGACTTCGATCAGGTTGGCTGCAGTCCCGACGGCTCGATCTGCGTCGCCGTCGATGACTCTGGCAATGTCGTCGCCGGCGCGATCCAGCAGAACACCGGCGGCGGGACGACCACCAGCAGCAGCGGTGGCAGTGGCGGCGGGGGATCGAGCGCGACGACGACGACCACGACCACCAGTCCCAGCACACCGACGAACAGTTCGGTGCTCACGGGCTCGGTGAGCTACGGGTCGGGCAAGGCGTCGTCGTCCTCGACGACGAACGTCATCGACTCGGAGGGAAAAGTGACCGCGGACGTGTTCGTGCCGGCAGGAGCGCTTCCCGCCGGGACGACAGTCAGCGTGTACCCGACGAGCGGGATGCCGGCAGTGAGCAAGATGCCCAGCGGTCAGGGGTACGTCGTGTCGTTCGCCGTCACCTGGCAAGCCCCTGATGGAAGCGTGCCGAATGCGTCGGCAGCAATCTCGTTGACGATCACGGATCCGGCGATCGGAGCCGGAGACAGGATCTACGAGGTGACGAGCTCCGGCCTCACCGCAGATGGGAAGGTGACCGTGAACGGTGAGGTGACGATCACGTTCATGAACGATCCGGTGTTCATGATCGCCGCCGTGCCGGCCGTGGCATTCAAGCCGGAGCTGGTGACTCGGAAGAGCAAGCACCTCCTGGCCACGCTCGACTGTGTCTCCGGTAGCAAATGCGCAGGCAGCCTCCGCGTCACGTTGGCTGACCGAGCAACGAAGAACGGACGGACGACGACGACGCATCCCACGGTTGCGACTGGAAGATTCACGCTTTCCGTCGGCGCTCAGGAAACAGTCGTCCTACCGCTGACCAGGTTGGGTGAATCGCTCGCCGCGAGCGCGAGCCCGAAGCATCCGCTTCGCGCCTCGATCACCACCAGCTTGGCCGGTGGCCGAGTGAGCACGGCGACGATCAAACTCGCTTAGCGGACTCGACAATCAGCGGACCGTCCTTCTCGGATGCCACTCGGCGACGACATGGATACCCTCGGCGGGGTGCGCGAGTGGGCGGCGGAAGTCACGGTCGGTGAGGCGCTCGCGCGGGAGCTGATCGAAGAGCTGGCACCGGAGCTCGAGCTGCGTTCGCTGCAGCTGCTCGGGCAGGGCTGGGACATGACGGTCTGGCTTGTCGACGACCGGTGGGTCTTTCGGTTCCCGCGCCGCGAGGCGGTCATTCCCGGACTCGGCAACGAGATCTCCTATCTGCCGACGCTCGGGCCGCTCGTTCCGTTGCCGATCCCCAAGCCGACGCTCCTCGGCAAGCCGACTCCCGCGTACCCCTGGCCGTTCTACGGCGCTCCGTTTCTCCACGGCCGTGAGCTTGCGGTGGCCGGCTTGGACGACGGCGCGCGTGCGGCGCTCGGGCGTCCGCTCGGCGAGTTCCTCCGGTCGCTCCACGACACAAAGCTCGACGCTGAGCTTCCGCTCGATCCGTTCAGACGCGCGGACATGACCTTTCGAGTGCCGAGAACGCGCGAGCGACTGGCCGAGCTGGAGCAACTCGGGCTCTGGGAGGCGCCGCCGGCTGCGTACGAGGTGATCGAGTCTGCCGCCGAACTAGGGCCGCCCCAGCGTACGGCCCTTGTTCACGGCGACCTCCATCTCCGGCATCTCCTCGTCGACGACGACGGACACGCGACGGCGGTGATCGACTGGATCGACCTCAGCTACAGCGAACCGGGCGTCGACCTCGCGCTCTACTGGAGCGTCCTCCCTGACGAAGGCCGGGCCGAGTTTCGCGATGCCTACGGTCCGATCAGCGACGAACAGCTCCTGTTTGGCCGCATCCTCGCGTTCTTTCTCTGTGGCACCCTCGCCGTCTACGGCCACCACGAGGGAATGCCGATGCTGAAGCAAGAAGCGCTCTCAGGACTCGAGCGCACGGTGAGTCAAGGCTGATCATCGAGCGGCTCTCAGCTCTCCTGCCGCGCCGCTGTAACCTGCGGCCCGCTCGCGACATAGACGGGGTGAGATGACGCGGTTCGAGCAGATCTATGCGGAGCATCGGGACGCCGTTCGCGCCTACGTCAGGCGGAGAGCGCCAGAGGCCGCAGTCGATGACGTAGTGTCGGACACCTTTCTCGTCTGCCTACGGAGGATCGAATGCGTGCCGGCCGAGCCCTTGCCGTGGCTCTACGCTGTCGCGCGAAAGACGCTCGCGAACGAACGCCGCAAGCGCGCCCGGATCGCGCCCAGGGCGGAAGTGCCCGCCGGTGAGCCCGCTCCCGCCGGTGACGGTGCGCTCTCCGCGGCGTTCAACACCCTGAGCGAGCGCGACCGCGAGGTCCTGCGGCTCGTCGCCTGGGAGGGACTGTCGCTCGCGGATACGGCGACCGTGCTCGGGTGCTCGGAGCTCGCGTGCCGCGTTCGCTACCACCGCGCGAAGACGCGGCTCGCATCGAAGCTCACCGCGACCGCTTCGTCCTTTCGACCTGAGCCCAAAGGAGTGACGAGATGAGCAACGACGTCATCGCCCGCCTCGCAGCGGCGAACCCCGTTCCCCACGACGGGTCCCTACACCTTCCCGACCCGATCCGTCTCCGACCGCGCCGCGCCGTCATCGCCGTCGCGCTCGCGGCAGCTATTGCCGTGCCCGCCGTCGCACTCGCCGGCAAGCTCGGCGACCTTCTCGGCATCTCGAACGATGGAACGCCCGTGTCGATGAGCACGGTCCTGCCTGGCGAGACGAAGCTCGACGATGCGATGCAGGAGCTGAAGGTGGACGGGACGATGCAGTACCTCGGTGCGCTGAACGGCGTCGCGTTCTATGCGACGCGCAACACGGACGGCAACTTCTGCTTCGCGATGGTGCGCGTCGACGGGCAGTTCGGGAAGGGCTTCGGCTGTGACCTGAATGCGGACAACTTCCCCTCCCCGGATGTCCAGGCACTGACGTTTCCGGGGCCAACGCGGCTCCAGGGTGTGGCGGCGGACGGGGTCGCCACCGTCCAGGCGCTCGACGCAACCGGGAACGTGCTCGACTCGACGCCAGTTGAGAACAACCTGTTCGCCTCGCCCACCGACCTGCCGGCTGGAGCCGCCGCCGCGATCCGCACGCTCGACGCGGACGGAAATGTCATCGCAACCCAGCAACTGGCCGCGGCGGCGCAGCCGGCGAACCAACCGGCGAATGCGGGGCAGCCGACGAACAAGTGACCTCTCCAAGCCGTCTCACCCGCGAGATTCGTGAGCCCATGGCGAAAATGCCCCAAACCGGGACTCCGCTAGACTGAATAAACGCGCGATCGTGCGCGGGAGCCGCTGAGGCTGGACTCTCCTCCTCGACTTGTCTCTCCTTTGAGTTCGCCGGGCGGACCGGACGGTGCCGCCACCGCACGTCGAGGCGAGGATATGAACATGGCTCCGAAAACCAAGCGGGTACAGCTCGATCACCAGGTGGTCGCACCGGGATCGGACGACAGGCCGCAGATGCAGAGCGCGAAGGCGAAGAAGCGCAAGAAGACTTCGCGCGGCAAGTAGCGGTCGGCTCATCCGTACCGCAATCTTTTCGACGTACCCGCCGCGTGCCTGCGGAATCGGCTCCTTCGCGTTCGACCTGCGTGAGTCGCTCCTCGACGCTCCCGAGGTCGCCGACGTTCGCGTCGTGAGCGTGATCGCCGAGCCGACTAGTACTCACGATCCTGAGCTGCTCGTAACGGTGCCGCAGGAGGTCCGCGGCGACTACGTGCGCGCCGCGCGTCTGCTGGGCCGGCTCGCGATCGACGTCGTTCTTCTCGAGCACGAATACGGGATCTTCGGCGGGCCCGACGGCGAATATGTCCTTTCCTTTGCGGCTGAGCTGGCTCAGCCGCTCGTCGTCACGTTGCACACGGTGCTCTCGGAGCCGACGCCGCATCAGTTGTCGGTGCTGTCACAGTTGTGTGACGAGGCTGAGCTCGTGATTGTGATGACCGAGACGGCGCGTCGCCTTGTCGTGGAGGCGCGAGAGTGCGCACCGGAGAAGATTCGAGTGATTCCGCATGGCGCGCCGAACGTGTTGACCGAGCATAGGCTTGGTTTCCAGCCGCAGTACATTCCGCCCCAGCCGGCAGGGAGCGAGGGCGCGGGCCGCTTTCTGCTGTCGACGTTCGGGCTGATTTCGCCCGGTAAGGGCCTCGAGTCGGTCATCGACGCCCTACCGGCAATCGTCGAGCGTCATCCCGAGGTGCTCTATGTGATCGCGGGCCAGACGCACCCGACGGTCGCGCGACGCGAGGGCGAGCGCTATCGGCTCGAGTTGGAACAGCGCGTGCTCGACCTCGACCTCGCCGATCACGTCGAGTTCGACGATCGCTTCCTGTCGATCGGAGAGCTCGGCGATCTCCTTGCGGCGACCGATGTCTTCCTGACGCCGTACCGAAGTCGAGAGCAGATCTCGTCCGGAGCTCTGACGTTCGCAATTGCGGCAGGTTGCGCGGTGATCTCGACGCCGTACTGGTACGCGACCGACATGCTCGCGTCCGGTGCCGGCCGGCTCGTGCCGTTCGGCGACTCGGAGGCGATCGGGAAGGAGATCACCCGCTTCGTCGAGGAGCCTCATCTGCTGCTGGCTGCGAGGGATGAGTCAAAGCGGATTGGTTCAGGCCTAGCCTGGTCCTCCGTCGCGGCGCAAACCGCAACCGTGCTGCGTGAGGCGAGTGTGATGGCTCCGCGTCGGACCCCGATTCCGGCGCGTCAGGTGCAACTCGCCGGCGTACGCACCGAACATCTGCGCACGCTGGTTGACGATGTCGGAATCATGCAGCACGCGCACGGCGTGATTCCGGCGCGCGAGCACGGCTACTGCGTCGATGACGTGGCCCGACTCGCTCTCGTCGCCCACGAACTCGCCCGGCGCGGTGAAGAGAACTGGACCACGATCCTCTACCGCTCGCTCGCGTTCCTCACCGATGCCGCTCACGACGGCGGCGGCGGCATGCGGAACTTCATGAACTACGAGCGGCGTTGGCTCGATGCTCCGCATGTCGGCGACCACGTCGGGCGCTCAGTGTCCGCCCTTGGTGAAATTCTTGCCACCGCCTGGCTCCCGGCCGTCGTTGGTCCGATGCGCGAGCTGCTTGCGTCGCTTGTCGAGTCGTTGCGTGGCGAGGTGCCTCTGCACACGGCGGCCTACGTGGCGCTCGGTCTCGCGCGACTCGATCCTGACCGGCTCGACCCGGGTGCGTCGAAGCTCCTGGATCGCTTCGTCAGCCAGATCGCCGCAGCGTACGCGAGCAAGTCCTCGTCGGAGTGGCTCTGGTTCGAGGACGAGTTGCGTTACGACAACGCTTCGTTTTCACACGCGATGATCCTCGCCGGTTCGGCAATCGGTCGAGACGACTGTGTGGCGATCGGTCTCGAGTCGCTTCGTTGGCTCGGCGATGAATCGGGTCTTGGTGAACGGAGCTTGCGGCTGACCGGGCATCGGGGACGCGGGCGGGGCGAGCTTGCCCCCGGCAGCGGCGACGAACAGCCGATCGATGCCTGTGCCTTCGTCGAAGCAGAGCTCGCGGCGTTCGCGGTCACCGGCGACCCGGATCACGGCGCGCGCGCCCAGAACTCGTTCAACTGGTTTCTCGGTCGCAATCGGCTCGGCATTCCGCTCTACGACTTTGCGACCGGAGGCTGCAGCGACGGGCTTGGCGAGACCGACGTGAACAGGAACGAGGGCGCCGAATCGACGCTCGCGTTTCATCGCGCCAAGCTCGTCCTCGACGCCGCGCGGCTTCCAATCGTGGCCCGCCGACCAGTGCTGGCGGCTTCGTGAGGAGCTCGCCGACACCACAGCTCGAGTCGCGCGAGTTGTTTCGCCGTCACCCTGAAAACCCGGTTCTTTCGGCCGAAGACTGGCCGTATCCGATCAACGTCGTGTTCAACCCGGCGGCGGCGCGGGTCGGTGACGAAACGGTGCTGCTCGCCCGTGTCGAGGATCGCCGCGGCATCTCCCATCTCACCGCTGCGCGCTCAGCCAACGGCTTCGACAGCTGGTCTATCGACTCCGAGCCGCTGCTCGCTCCGCGAAAGGGCGAGGAGGGCGAGCAGTGGGGGTTCGAGGATGCGCGCACCGTGCGGATCGACGAGCTCGACTGCTGGGCGATCACGTGTACCGCGTACGGGCCGTCCGGGCCGGCGGTCTTCCTTGCCACGACGCGAGACTTCCGAACCGTCGACCGCCGCGGGATCATCATGCATCCCGAGGACAAGAACGCTGCGCTACTTCCTCGGCGGATCGACGGCAAATGGGTGCTCTTCCACCGCCCGATGACCGCCTTCGGAGGATCTCGCGGCGAGATCGTCGTCTCACGCTCCAGCGATCTCCGCAACTGGAGCGCGCCCGAGCGCGTGATGCAGCCGCGGCGCGGCGCCTGGTGGGACGCGGCGCGGATTGGCATCGGCCCGCCGCCGCTCGAGACCGAGCACGGCTGGCTCGTGCTCTACCACGGCGTGAAAGAGACCGTTGCCGGCAACATCTACCGCGTCGGGGCAGCGCTGACCGCGCTCGACGAGCCGACCCGTCTTCTGCGCCGGCTTCCCCACTGGCTCTTGACGCCGGACGCACCGTACGAACGCGTTGGCGATGTTCCCAACACGGTCTTCCCGTGTGGTCTCGTAGCCGACGGCGACGAGCTGCGGCTCTATTACGGCGGGGCCGACACGAGCATCTGCGTTGCGACGGCAAGTCTGCAAGAGCTGCTCACGTCACTCCTCGCATCGGACGAAGCGTGAGCGCGAAGCGGAACCCACAGACCGCCGCGAAGCGAGAGCGGGAGCAGGCGCTGCGCGAACGGCGCGAGCGCAAACGCGCAAAGAAACAGGCTCGGATCGAGGCGGCATCAGCGCCTCCTGCACCTGAACCTGATCCTGCACCTCCTCCGGAGGACTCGTGAAGCTCGCCGTCGACGATCTCGTCGTTTACGCGAGTCACGGTGTCGGTCGCGTCACCGGCATGCGGGAACAGATGGTCATGCTCGAGTTCGAGCGTGGCCTGTTCGTGACCTTGCCGGCCGCCCGCGCAGCCGAGTGTGTGCGGCCGGTGTCGACGGCGGTTGAGCTCGTCGCGATCGGCCGAGTGCTTGGCGGCGCCGAAGTAGTCAGCCAAGAGAACTGGCAGCGACGGCTGAAGACCACGAGGGGCAAAGTGGCCGGCGGGGAGGCGTCCAGCCTCGCTGAGGTCGTTCGAGACGCAAGCCGGCGCGAGGAGCGGACAAATGCAGGGAAGGAACCAAGCGGGTTGTCGCAGACCGAGCGGCAGCTGTACGTGGACGCGCGCAGGCTGCTCGCCGACGAGATCGGCGCGACGCTCGGTGTCGACTCGCCATCGGCAGACGCGTGGATCGGCGATCAGCTCGTTCAGCACCCCAATTACAAGCCTCCGCTCGCGAAGAGCGGCCGCGCGACCAACTCTGCCGCTCCGATCGAAGTCACGCCCTCGGGACGTCGCGCGCGGCGGCGGCGACACTGAGCGCAGGTAAGGCGGCCCGATCCTCGATGCTCGAACTCGATCTCATCGGCCACGAAGTCAGACTCACAGACGGCGATGCGCGTCTCTTGCTGGCAGCGGCCGAGGCTGCGTCGGGATCTTCGCTCGGCTCGCGTGACCTCGCGACGCGGCTGAAGGGGCTCGCCGATCCGGCATCACGGGCACGGCGGCGTCTCGTGTTGTCGCGTTCGGAGTCGCGCGCTCTCCAACGGGTGGTCCACGCCGGACCCGCGTCGGCCGACCAACTTGACGACCTACGCCTTGCGCTCGCCGCCGCGCTGTCCAACGACTGATCGTGACGGTTCCCGAGCAGTCCCGTGAGTACGAGGATGTCACGATTCGCGTCCGCGAACTACGTCCAGGCTTCTTCGAAGCGAGCTTCCGACCCACATCGCCCGAGACCCACCTCGCTCGGAACGGCTACACGCTCGACACAGCGCGTGGCCTTCGCGGACGAACGCTCGCCGCAGTGCTCGACCGTGCCGAGGCTCACTGGCGCCAGAACTACCCGTAGTCGAGGGAGTCTTCGCTTACCAGCGTGACCGACGGCCGCGACGGCTCGTGTAGAGCAGCTTCGGCCGCGCAGCGGTCATGCCCGAGCTTTCGAACTGCTCCTTGTGGCCGAGACGCGCCGCAACACGGCTGACGTCGGCCTGCTGCTCGGGCAGGACGAGTGTGATCCCCTGGCCCGCACGACCGGCGCGGCCCGTGCGGCCGACGCGGTGTACATACCCCTTGTCGTCCTCGGGCGGATCGAAGTTGATCACGTGGCTGATCGTCTCGAGGTCGATCCCGCGAGCCGCGACATCCGTCGCGACGAGCGTCTTGATCTGTCCGGAGCGAAACCGCGCGAGTGTACGCTCGCGCGCGCCTTGCGTCATGTCACCGTGCATCGCCGCGGCGACGACGCCGTGCCCGGTGAGCTTCTTCGCCAGGCGGTCGGCGCCGCGCTTCGTACGGACGAAGACGAGCACGTGGCCGCGATACTCGTCCAGCAGCCCGACAAGGCGGTCGAGCTTGTCCGCGGCGGTGACGGAAACGAAGGCGTGCTCGACCGCGGCACCCGTTTCGGCGGCCGGTAGTCCCGACTCGAACCGGCTCGGGTTCCGCGTGTAACTGCGTGCGAGCTCTCCGACCTCACCATCGAGCGTCGCCGAGAAGAGCATCGTCTGTCGCGTGCCGGGCAGGTGGCGCATGATCTTCTCGACCTGCGGGCGAAAGCCCATGTCGAGCATGCGGTCGGCCTCGTCGAGGACGAGGACGCTGACGGCGCCGAGCTTGACGAGCTTCCGGTCGACGAGGTCCTGCAGGCGGCCGGGCGTCGCGACGACGATGTGTGCGTCGCCTGCCCGCTTGGCCTGTGCCGGAAGCGGCGCGCCACCGTAGACGACGGCGACTCGAAGCTTCTTCGGAGCCGCGATCCGCTCCAGCTCGCCGGCGACCTGAAGCGCGAGCTCGCGGGTCGGGACGAGAATGAGAGCGGCGAGCGCCGGCGCGCGTGAATCGACGCGTTCGACGATCGGCAGGCCAAAGGCGAGCGTCTTGCCCGATCCGGTCGGCGACTTCGCGAGCACGTCACGCCCGGCGAGTGCATCGGGGAGGACGGCCGATTGAATCGGGAACGGCGCCGTGATCCCGCGGCCGGCCAACGCCTGTTCGACGGGACCGCTCACGCCGAGTGCGCGAAACGACTGTGACATATGTTGTTCGACTCCTTTGTTGCGGATTCGAGACACGACCCGAAACAACCCGCGAAGGAGGAACGAGAAGCTTGTCTCACGGGACGACCCGTTGCCGTCCGTGTCACCACAGTAGCAGCGCCGGCGGATGCTGGGCACTATCGTGATCTGATGCGGCCGCTGAACGCTGCGCGCAGGCTCGTGTCGGCGATCAAGCGCCGGCCGCTGCTGCGCCGGACACTGGAAGCGGCTGCGGCGGTTGCGGTCATTGGAGCCTGCGCCTACGCCGTCAAGGGAGAGTGGTCGAAGGCCGAGCCCGAGCTCGCGGACGCCCGTCTTGCCGACGTCGGCTTCGCCGTGGCGACGGTCTCTGTCTATTACCTCGTCTTCATCCTCGGCTGGATCCGGATCCTTGCGGCCTGGCGCATCCCGATTTCATATCGGGCGGCGCTGCAGTCCGAGATGGTCTCGATGCTCGCGAAGTACATCCCGGGCGGAGTTTGGACTCCGGCGGCACGCGTCGCGGCGGTCGAGCGGCTCACCGGCGAGACCGCGACCGGCACGATCCTCGCGTCGATCCTCGTCGAGGCGATTCTCTCCGCGCTCTCGGGGATCGTCGTGTTCGTGATCAGTCTCGCCTGGGTGCGGAACGTCGACGCACCAGTGTTCCCACTTGTTCTGTTCACGGTCGCCTGTGTCGCGGTCCTGCATCCGAGGATCTTTCGGCCGCTCGCGGCGCGGCTGCTGAAGCCTTTCGGGCTCCCACCGATCGAGCCGCTGCCGTTTCCGACGATGGCCGGCCTTCTCGTCTTCTACTGCGGCACATGGCTGATCGGCGGATTCGGCTTGTACTTCCTGATCCGCAGCCTGGGTACGACGCCGCACCTCGACACGATCCCGTTTCTCGGTGGCACGTCGGCGATCGGCGCGATAGTTGCGGTGCTCGCCGTCTTCGCGCCGTCGGGGCTCGGCGTGCGCGAGGCGTCGATGTACGCCTTGCTGATCGCCGTCATGAGCGATTCGACCGCCCTCGGCGCGACGATCCTGAACCGGCTCACGATCACCGTCGTCGAACTAGCGCTCTTTCTCGCCGGCATCACTGTCTGGCGGCTCAGCTCGCGTCGGTGGCGATGGTCGTACGACCGGCGCTAGGGACGAAGGCCGTGGCCTTCGCCGATCACGAACGCGGCGTTCACGAGCGAGAGGTGCGTGAATGCCTGCGGAAAGTTGCCGAGCTGCCGGCGCTCGCGCGGGTCGTACTCCTCCGAGAGAAGGCCGAGGTCGTTGCGGAGGTCGAGCAGGCGCTCGAACAGCTCACGGGCTTCGTCGTGGCTGCCCTGGAGCGCGAGCACGCTGGCGAGCCAGAACGAGCAGGCGAGGAACACGCCCTCGTCACCGGGCAGCCCGTCGACGCCGGCGTCCTCTGGCCGGTAGCGAAGGATGAGCCCCTCGACGGTCAATTCGCGTCGGATCGCGTCGACCGTCGAGACCATGCGCGGGTCGGTCGCGGGCAGGAAGCCGACGAGCGGCATCAGCAGCACGCTCGCGTCGAGCTCGGTCGAGCCGTATGACTGCGCGAAAGCCTGCTTCTCGTCGTTCCAGGCGCGCAGCAGGATCTCGGCGTGGACCTCGTCGCGGAGCTCGCGCCACTGGTCGACGGGCCCGTCTCGCTCGAACTCGTTGTTGAAACGGATCGCGCGATCGAACGCGACCCAGGCCATCACCTTCGAGTGGGTGAAGTGTCGGTTCGGTCCGCGAACCTCCCAGATACCGGCGTCCTCGAGGCGCCACCCTTCGGCGAGCCACTCGAGCAGCTTGCGTACGAGCGACCAGGCTGCGTCGTTCGGGGGCGCGCCCTGGACGCGTGCCTGGTAGAAGGCGTCGAGCACTTCGCCGTAGACGTCGAGTTGGAGCTGCGTCGAGGCGGCGTTTCCGATCCGTACCGGCCGCGAGCCTTCGTAGCCCGGTAGCCAGTCGAGCTCGTACTCGTCGAGGCGGCGCTCGCCGGCGAGCCCGTACATGATCTGGACGTCCGCCGGGTCGCCGGCGACGGCGCGCAGGAGCCAGTCGCGCCACATGATCGCCTCGTCGCGGTAGCCCGAGCGGAGCATGGCGAGCAGCGTCAGGGTCGCGTCGCGCAGCCAGCAGAAGCGATAGTCCCAGTTGCGGACGCCGCCGACGTGCTCGGGCAGGGACGTCGTCGGCGCGGCGACGATGCCACCGGTGGGCGCGTAGGTGAGCGCCTTCAGCACGAGCAACGACTGGTGGATCTCGTCGTGGTAGTCGCCCGTGTGTTTGCAGGTCTCGGCCCACGACAGCCAGTACTCCTCGGTGTCGCCAAGCGCCTGCTCGGGATCCACCTCATCGGGGAGCGGCTCGTGCGACGGGAACCAGGTGAGCACGAACGGCACGCGGTCGCCCGGCGACACGGTGAACTCCGAAACCGTCGCCATGTTCTCGCCGTAGGTCTCGGCCGGTGTACGAAAGCAGAGAGCATCGGGCCCGGCGATCGCGACACGCGCGCTGTCGACGCGCCGGACCCAGGGCACGATCCGGCCGAAGTCCAGCCGGATCACGAGCTCGGAGCGCATCTCAACCTTGCCCGAGAGGCCTTCGACGATGCGGACGATGTCCGGCGCGTGGCCGCGGGGCGGCATGAAGTCGATCACGCGGACGCTCCCGCCGTCGAGCTCGTGCACCGACTCGAGGATGAGCGTGTCGTGACGGTAACGCCGCGTCGAACGTACCGGCGACGCAGCGGGCGCGAGCAGCCAGCGTCCGTTCTCCTCGGAGCCGAGGATCGCGGCGAAGCAGGCGCCCGAGTCGAAGCGTGGGAAGCAGCACCAGTCGACAGAACCGGCGCGGCTGACGAGCGCCGCCGTCTGCAGGTCGCCGATCAGCCCGTAATCCTCGATCAGCGGCATGACGTGAGTGGGCCCGAGGCGCGGTGTGCGACTCAGGCGACCTTCGCAGCCGCTTTGGGCGACCAGCCGATCGCGGGTGCGATCTCGCGCGCAATTGTCTCGAGCATCCCCGCGTTGTAGTCGACGCCGAGCTGGCTCGGCACCGTCATCAGCACCGTGTCGGCCGCCTGCACGGCCGCGTCGCGGGCGAGCTCGTCGGCGATGTCATCAGGGTCACCGGTGTAGCTGCGGCCGAAGCGGCTGATCGAGCCGTCGAGCCAGCCGACCTGATCCTCGTTCGCGTCGGCGCCGAAGATCCTGCGGTCGAGGTCGGAGGTGATCGGGATCACGCTACGGCTGACCGAAACGCGCGGCTCGCGCCCGTGTCCGGCCTTCGTCCATGCCTCGCGGAACCGCTCGATCTGCTCAGCCTGCAACTCGTCGAACGGCACCTGCGTGTCTTCGAGCAGCAATGTCGAGCTCATCAGATTCATCCCCTGCTCGCCCGCCCATACTGCCGACACACGCGTGCCCGAACCCCACCAGATGCGCTCGGCGAGGCCGGGCGCCTGGGGCTGCACGGGAAGTTGCGCCGTCGACGGGCGCCCACCCGCGTCGGCAGGCACGACCCCTGAGCCGGCGATCGCGGCGCGGAAGCGCGCCGTCTTCTCGCGGGCTTCGTCGGGATCGGCCGAGTACCCGAACGATTCCGCGCCGTGCCAGGCAGGCTCGGGCGAGCCGCGGCTGACGCCGAGCTGCAGCCGACCGCCCGCGATCAGGTCGGCGACCGCGGCATCCTCGGCCATGTAGAGCGGATTTTCGTAACGCATGTCGATCACGCCTGTGCCGATCTCGATCCGCTCCGTCCTCGCGCCGATCGCGGCGAGGAGCGGAAACGGTGCGGAGAGCTGCCGTGCAAAGTGGTGCACGCGCACGAACGCTCCATCGATGCCGATCTCCTCGGCCGCGACGCCGAGCTCGATTGTCTGACGCAGTGCGTCCCCGGCCGAGCGTGTCATGCCGCCGCCGGGATGCCAGGCACCGAACGACAGGAAGCCTATTCTCTTCGGATGCGTCATCTCGCTCGTCAACGCGGTTGCCAACGCAAGTATTCCGACATCGCTATGTGAGCCACGTCGGTACCGTGCGTCGCACTCACCTTTTGGAGGCGACGGATATGAATGACAACGCGATTCACGAGACGATCGAGCAGCTGGTTGCCGAGGAGCATGACCTTTGGCGCCAAGAGGCTGCCGGGCATGCGACCGAAGACACTCGTCGCCGGCTGAACGACCTGAAGGTCACGCTCGACCGGATGTGGGATCTGCTGCACCAGCGGCAGGGATTGCGCGACGCCGGCCGGGACCCCGAACAGGCGACGATCCGGCCGACCGAGGTCGTCGAGAACTACGAGCAGTAACCCTCCGCTTGGAAACGGTCGAGCTGCGCTCTGGTTGAGATCCGCTCGCAGTGCTGCCTAGACTTGCCTCGGGATCGGTTGGTCATGTGCCCGGTCCGGCAGATCACGAAGAGGATTTCTTTCAGTCTCGACAGAGGGGGTTAGAGGATGCGTGGCTCGAGGAAACGAGGGCTCTCGGTGTCGCTCGCCGTGTTGGTCGTGGCGGCCGGCAGCGTCGGAGTCGCGTTCGCGACCGGGGCGATCGGTTCGATCGTGGGCGCCGACGGACAGTTGCACGGCTGTTACAAGAAGGAGAACGGACAGCTTCGGCTCGTCGCAACCGGGACC
Organism: Gaiellaceae bacterium; assembly: GCA_036501285.1. Taxonomy (GTDB): domain Bacteria; phylum Actinomycetota; class Thermoleophilia; order Gaiellales; family Gaiellaceae; genus PALSA-600. Next base: position 3,627 of record DASYAO010000113.1, on the reverse strand, counting down.
GCGTGTGGCCCCGAAGAGCTGGCGGTGAGCTGGAGCCAGCAGGGGCCGGCGGGTGCGCAGGGACCGGCGGGGCCGCGCGGGGCGACCGGCGCACAGGGTCCGGCGGGTCAGACCGGCACAAGTGGAGCGGCCGGTGCCAAGGGTGCAACAGGCGCCACTGGTGCGAAGGGTGCAACCGGCGCCACTGGAACGGCCGGCGGAAAGGGTGCTACAGGCGCGCAGGGTCAACAGGGTGACACCGGTCCGGCCGGCCCGGCGTACGTCGCGACCGGGCTCGTCGCCCCGGACGGAACCGTCCTGGCCCAGTTCGCAACCGGCCCTGTGCCGACGGTCACCGAGACAAGCCCGGGCACGTACACCTTCTCGATTACGGGGCTCGGGACTGGCTGCCCGCTGCCGCAGCTCACCGGCTACAGCGCGAACGTCGCAATGAGCTTTGTGGGCGGCGGCTGCGGCAGCGGAACGCTCAGCAACACGACGGTGACCACAGGTAACGGTCAGGACGAGTACTGGGCGTACATGTTCGTCGGCGTCGGCTCGGCGGGTCCTAGCCCGCTCCTCGCGCAGGCGCGTTCCGCTCCGTCCCTGCCCTCAGGCAAGTAGGGAGTTCTGCTTCAAAGGCGGCGGACGCATGACTCGAGGCGTCCGCCGCTCCCCGCCAGTTAGCGCAGTGTCAGGGTTTTCTTCGTGATGTGGCCTGCGGGGTCGCGGATGACGAGCACGTCGTGACCTGAGTGGCTCAGCTTCCCGGCGAGTTTCAGCTTGAACGAAGACGCGCCTTTCTTGGTCTTCTCGCTCCAGCTCGCGAGCTTCTTACCTTTCGAGCTCATGAGCGTGATCTTGACCGTTCCCGCTTTGGTGATGTGGAGAGTCGTTGTAAGCTCTTCGTGTCCGCCCGGCAGCTGAATCGTCTTGACGGTGACGGCGGTCACGGTCGCAGCCGACGCCTCGCTGTGTGTCGGCGCAGGCGTAGGTGTCGGGGTGTGGGTGACCGTCGGTGCCGAAGAGACGGGCGAGCTCGCCGCGGTGACCGAGACGGTCGCCGACTGGGTGAGCGTCGTGGCGACCACCGTCGCCGCGGTTGCGGTGAACGTGGCGGTTCCCGAGATCTGGCAGCTGTAAGAAATCGTTACCGACGGCGGCAGCAGGTTCGCGGTGTCGGAGCTCGATGCGGGGATGCCGCACCCGGACGGACCGCTGACGTTGACGTTGGCGAGGTAGGCGCCACCGGTGTTCGTAAGCGTCACGGTCACAGGCGCCGAGCCGCCCGAGCCCGCCGTCTGGCTTGAGGGGGTCACCGTGAAGATGAGCGAGCTCGAACCGCCGCCGCCACCGCCGCCGCCGCCACCACCGTTCGAGGCTGCGGTCACGACGAGTTGAGCGCTCGCGGTGCGCGTGATCGTGTGTGCGTCGTTTGTCGCGAGGATGGTGAGGGTGTAGATGTTCGCGGGGGTGCTTGCCGCTGTCGTGACCGTCGCCGTGAGTGGCGGGCCGGTGGCAAACGATGTGGTCGAGGCCGTCGGGGCGGAGATGACCGAGTAGTTCAGGTGGCTTGAGAAGCCGCCGCTCGTTGTGGTCGTGACAGTGAACGTGGCTGCCTGGCCTTGCGCGACGGACTGGGTCGTGGGGGAGACTGCGATGCTGAAGTCGGGCGCAGCCGGTGTCACGGCGTTCGATGGGTCGGAGGTCGTGGTGCCTTTCCAGCTCGAGGCGCTGACCGTGAACGTGTAGCTCGTACCGTCGCTCAATCCCGTGACGGTGATCGGGCTGCCTGAACCCGTCGCCGTCTCGCCGCCGGGCGAAGCAGTGACGGTGTACGAGGTCACGGGCGCGAGGCCGTTCGCGTCGGATGGCGTGAAGGAGACGGTCGCGCTGCCGTCCCCAGGTGTCGCGGTAACCGAGGCGGGTTTGGTCGGGAGCAGGTACGAGAAGTGGGCGAAGCCGGCCTGCGAGGTGGCGCCGTTGTTGACGGTCGTGAAGTCGCCTCCCGCGTACACGCCGTTGTTGTTGTCGGCCGTGAGTGTGAAGATGTCGATGTCGACGGCTGGGTTCCAGGTGGAGGGAGCGCCGGTCGTCGGGTCGAGGGCGGCGAGCGAGTCGATCGGCGTGCCCCCGACCGAGGTGAAGTCACCGCCGGCGAGCACGGCCACAGGTGACGTCGACAGGGCGAAGACGAAGCTGTTCATGTTCGGGTTCCATGAGTTTGCGACACCGGTCGTCTCATCGAAGGCGGCGGCGTAGTTGCGTGTCACGGGGTCGTTGCCGACGTTGGCGTGCGTGAACTGGCCGCCGGCGTAGATCGTCGAGCCGCCGAAGGTCGTGAGCGCGTCGACCTCGCCGTCCGCGTCCGGGTTCCACGGCTCCACGGTGCCCGTGTCCGGTGCGAACGCAGCGAGGTTGTTTCGCGTTGTGGGTGTGGTCCCGCTGTTGACCGTCGAGAAGTTGCCGCCGGCATAAATCCAGCCGGTGTCGTGCCCAATGGCGAGGGATACGACTTCGCCATCGAGGTCGGGGTTCCACGGCTTCACTGCGCCGCTGGTCGTGTTGAAGTCTGCGGCGTTGTTGCGCGTCACGCCGTCCGCCGTCGAGAACGATCCGCCGACCCAGATGTCTGAGCCGATCGGGAGAATCGTCAGCACCTCGCCGTTCACGATCGGGTTCCAGGGCGTGACGCTATTGCTCGGCGTTGCCACGGCGGCGAGCCCGTCCTTCGTCTCACTCGCGAAGGTCGTGAAGTCGCCTCCCACGTACAGCGTGCTGCCGGCGAGGACGAGTGTCTGGACGTTGCCGTTCGGGCTCGGGTCCCAGCTTGTTGGCGTTCCGCTCGAGCGGTCGATCGCTGCAAAGTTGTCCCGGCGCACCGTCGTATCGCCGGCCGATTGGAACGACCCTCCGACCAGGACACCGCCGGCCGTTGGCTGGATCGTCAGCACCTGTCCGCCGACGACCGGCGCGAAGTTGGTCGCCTTCGCAGTTGTGCTGTCGAACTGGGCAATGTTGTTGCGACCCGTGCCAACGAGGCCGTTGACGTTCACCTCCGTGAACGCGCCGCCGGCGTAGACCGTCAAGCCCGGCCCCGTGCCCGTGCCGCCGAAGTCCGTGACCGCGATCCAGTCGACCTCGCCGTTCACGTTCGGGTCCCAGGAGAGCGCCGTGGGGGATGAGGTGTCGAACGCGGCGATGTTGTTTCGAGTCGTGGCCCCGCCGTTCACCGTTGAGAAGTTGCCGCCGACGTAGAGCGTTGAGCCGGAGAGCGCGAGCGTGTACACCGCGGTACCGCCGATCCCTGCATCCCAGGTCGTTATCGCCCCCTGGGCCGCTGTTACTTCAGCTACGCCGTTTCGCGATGATCCGTCGACGGAGCTGAAGGCGCCGCCGATGAACACGTCGCCGTCGGCCTCGTCGATGACGAGCGCGTGCACCGTCCCGGTCACGGCCGGGTCGAAACTCGAGTCGAGCCCCCCCCCGACACCGCGCCGAATGCAGCGACACCGTCACGCGCGGTCGAGATGCCGACAGTCGTGAACGTGCCGCCCGCGTAGACCTCCGCGTTGGAGGTCGAATAAGCGAGCGCGAAGACATCGACGCCACTGGTGTCGGTGTCCGAAACCTGCGGATTCCAGCTCG
>DASYAO010000112.1:0-2606 GCA_036501285.1 Gaiellaceae bacterium | reverse complement strand
CGAACCTCGCGCTCGTCCGCGACGTTGCCGCGTCCGGCCTGCTCGTGATCGCCGCCGGCGGCATCCGGTCGCCGGAGGACGTCGCCGCGCTCGGTGCCGTCGGGGCGGAGGCTGCCGTCGTCGGCCGAGCGCTGCTCTAAGCCGTCACGAGCTCGAGGTCGGCCTTGAGCGCTGCGAGGTCGAAGCCGTTCGGCGCCTCGCCTGCTTCGTCGAGGAAGTCGACGCTCAACAGTGCGTAGCACTCGTCGACGTAGCGATCCCAGAACGACCACGTCATTTTCTGCAGCCGCCCCCACGTCACGACGGTCAGCTCGTGCGCGTCAAAGCCGACGACGTCGACCGCGTGCCCGCCCCACGAGCCGGGCTTTGCGGGACCGTCGAGCCGGTGCGTCCAGTCCCAGACTTTCTGCGACTGCGCGCTGACCGGGAGCTCGAGACCGATGTAGAGACCGCCGAAGAGGTACGCCGACGTGCGCACGAGCTCGTGATCCGAGACCGTCGCGCGCGCGAACGCACCGATCTTGTGACCGCCGATTCCGTGCGCGCGCCAGTATTTGAGGACGTCGAGCTCGACTGCGCCCTCCTCGCCGGTCGCGGGGTCGACCTGCTTGACCTTGTCGAAGGCCGCGAGCACGGAGCTCTCGCTCACCTCGACGGCATGCCCGCGCGTCGGCGCGGTCCACGCTTCGATCATGTGACCCGCGGCCGCGATCGTGCAGTCGCCGATCGTGTCATTGCCGTACATCGGCCAGTCGTGCACCGGTTTGGCGAGATCGAGATTCGCCGGCGGCGCCGGCAGCTTCGAGCGGTCGACATAGCGCGCAAGCGTGAGCGTGCGGACGTCGACCCGCGGTGCGAGCTTCCCGAGCTTGAACTGCGTTTCGCGTGACGTGGTGGTCGCCATAGCGCCTCCTTGGTCAGTGGGGGGCGCCGCAGCCTGCGCCTTTGACGCTACTCCCCGGGGCCGTCCGGCGCAAGCGGGACGATCACGTCATGGTTCGTGACTTCAAACAGTTCCTGCTACGCGGCAACATGGTCGACCTCGCCGTGGCGGTCGTGATCGGCGTCGCGTTCGGCGCTGTCGTCACGGCGCTCGTGACCGATCTCCTCACGCCGCTGATCGCGGCGATCGGCGGGAAGCACGACTTCTCGACGCTCACCTTCACGGTCAACCACTCGATCTTCCTCTACGGGTCGTTCGTGAATGCGCTGATCGCGTTCGTGATGATCGCGGCTGCTGTGTTCTTCCTCGTGATCCGCCCGGTGAACGCGCTCGTGCAGCGGGCCCACAAGGAGCCGACGCCGGATCCCACGACGAAGAAGTGCCCCGAGTGCCTGAGCGAGATCCCGGTCGGCGCGCGCCGCTGCGCGTTCTGCACGAGCCAGGTCAGCTAGCGCCGAGGAACGCCTCGAGCCCGTGCGCGAGCGCGACCGCCTCGCGCTGCCTGTAGTGCGCCGACTCGAGCAGCTTCGCGTCGGTCTCGTTGCGCATGTTTCCGGTCTCGATCAAGACCTTCGGCACGGTCGAGAGGTTGAGGCCGCCGAGGTCGGTGCGAACGTCGAGCGCGTCGTGCCCGACGTAGGTCGCATACGGCTCCGACGTGCCCGCGGCGAACGCCTTGCGGATCGCGAGCGCGAGCCGCTGCGAGCGCGGCGCGTCTGGCTTGTAGATCACGTCGAATCCACGACCACTCGCCGGGCCGCCGTCCGCGTGGATCGAGATCGCTGCGTTCGCATGCGCGCGGTTGCCGATCTCGGCGCGCACGTTGACGCACGGTCCGACGCCGTTGTTCGACTTGCGCGTGAGCACGACGTGGGCTCCCTGGTAGCGAAGAATGCGCACGAGCCGGACCGCGACGTCCCAGTTGTAGAACGCCTCGCTGATTCCATCGGCCGTCGCGGTGCCCGTCGTATCGCACGCCTTCTCGAAGCCGCCGGCATTGACGAGACGGTTGATCTCCGACGGATGAGCCCAGTTCGCGCCGTTGTGACCCGGGTCGACGGCGATCGTCTTGCCGAGTAGCGGCAGCGCGCGCCAGCTCGAATGGCCGTAGTACTCGTCGGTCATCGCGACGGTTCTGAGTGGACCCGTGATCTTGCCGTTGGCGACGTCGATCCTGAACTCCCGCGCGCGCACACCATAGTGCGAGACGTGCTCGTAGAAGGTAATCGTGCGCCCGTCCTTCGACCACGTCGGATCCTCGTCGGAGACCCCTGGTCTGCCGACGAGCAGCCGCCGCGACGACCCGTCCGCAGCGAGGAGCCAGATCGAGCGCTTCGCGGAGTCGAACGCCCCCTCGTCCCGGTTCACCGTGCGCGTCGCGGCGATCCACTTGCCGTTCGGCGAGCACGCGGCGTCGTACCAGCTGTAGCGCGGGTCGTTCGAGACATCGACCGGCTTCCACGTCGGCGGGCGGATCAGGTCGACGTGCTTGTGAGCGGTGACGTAACGCTCGACCCCGGCAGAGACGACGAAGCCGTTGCCGCAGCGCTGGATGAAGTCGGGCCAGGTGAGCACGTCCTGCTCGACCGTGATCGCCTTGCCGCCGCCGGCCGGAACGGCGAGGAGCGGCAACCCGTCGGCCGCGATCGAGCTCGACTCGTAG
>DASYAO010000111.1:0-2539 GCA_036501285.1 Gaiellaceae bacterium | reverse complement strand
GCGAGGCGCTCTTCGCCGGCGTTGCGGTCGTCGTCGTCTACGCGCCGTGGCTGCCGACGCTCCTCTACCAGGCGAAGCACACCGGAGCACCCTGGGCGCTGCGCCCCGGCTTCTACGCGCTCGTGCTCGCGCCCGGCTCGGTGTTCGCCACCGACCTCGCGTTCGGCGCACTCGTCGTGGCGGCAGGTGTAGGCCTTGCGACGCACCGGCGAGAGCCGGTGCCGATGGCGCTGCTCGCGCTCGTTGCCGGGACCGTCGTCGTCGCGTGGACGGAGTCTCAGATCTCGTCGTCGTGGACGGCGCGCTACTTCGCGGTGCTGCTCGGTCCGGTGTTGCTCGTGCTCGGTGCGGGGATTGTGCGTGCAGGGAAGCTCGGAGTCGCGGCGCTCGCGCTCGCGCTCCTCATCTGGTCCGGCTACACCCTTCACGACGACAAGTCGAATGCGCGCGCGATTGCTCACGGAGTCGCCGCGTATCTGGATCCAGGTGAGCTTGTGATCTCGACGCATCCCGAGCAGATCCCGGTGCTGCGCTACTACCTCGGTTCGCAGTTTCGCTACGCGACGCAGCTCGGACCGGTTGCAGATCCGCGCGTGATGGACTGGCGTGACGCACTCTCGCGGATCGAGGCGACGACGGTCAAGCGCAATCTCGAGCCCGAGCTCGCGTCGGTGAAGCCGGGCCAGCGCTTCGCGGTCGTGTCGCCGGTCTTCCGCGACTATCACGCGTGGGACGCGCCGTGGACGCGGCGCGTCTTCCTGACCTCGCAGCTCTGGACGTCGACGATCGCCGCCGATCCGCGTTTCCGGAAGGTCGCAACGCTGACCTCCGACGAGATCCTGCTCAAGCGGAACTACTGGAAGCCGCTCATGGCTGTGATCTATGTGAGACGCAGCTAGCCTGCACGGGTGAAGACGCTCGTCCTTGGCGCAGGCCCGGCAGGACTCACGGCCGCGTACCTGCTCGGCAAGGCCGGCGAAGACGCGACCGTGCTCGAGTCCGAGTCCCAGGTCGGCGGGCTCGCGAAGACGGTCGAGATCGACGGTTATCGCTTCGATCTCGGCGGGCACCGCTTCTTCACGAAGGCGCAGGAGGTCGACCGCCTCTGGCACGAGATCATGGGCGACGAGTTCCTGCTGCGACCACGCCAGTCGCGTATCTACTGGAACAACCGCTTCCTCGACTATCCGCTGCGCGGGCCCGACGTGATCCGGAAGCTCGGCCCGGTCGAGCTCACGCGCTGCGTCGCGTCGTACGCGAAGGCCGCGCTGACACCGAAGGGCGAAGAGGACTCGCTCGAAGACTGGGTGTCGAATCGCTTCGGCCGCCGGCTCTTCGAGCTCTTCTTCAAGACGTACACCGAAAAGGTATGGGGGGTGCCGACGACCGAGATCCGCGCCGAGTGGGCCGCGCAGCGGATCAAGGGGCTCTCGTTCTTCTCGGCGGCGAAGGCGGCGTTCTTCGGCAACCGCGGCAACAAGGTGAAGACGCTGATCACGCAGTTCCACTATCCGCGCTATGGGCCGGGTCAGATGTGGGAGACGATGACCGCGCGGATCGAGGAGCAAGGCGGCGAGGTGCTGCTCGACGCGCCGGTCGAGCGCATCGAGCTTGACGGCAACCGCGTCGCGCGCATCGCGACGGCCGACGGCCGCACGTTCGAGCCGGACGCGGTGATCTCGTCGCTGCCGCTCCGAGAGCTCATCCGCATGACCGAGCCCGCGCCGCCGGCCGACGTCGTTGAGGCGGCGAACGGCCTCCGTTATCGCGACTTCCTCACCGTCGGCCTCGTGATCGCAGGCGACGATCCGTTTCCGGACAACTGGATCTACATCCACGACCCGTCGGTTCGCGTCGGCCGCATCCAGAACTTCCGCTCCTGGAGCCCGTGGATGGTTCCCGATTCGAGCACGTCGTTCCTCGGGCTCGAGTACTTCTGCTTCGCAGGCGACGATCTCTGGACCATGAGCGACGATGGGCTCGTCGAGCTCGCGGCGACCGAAGTCGACAAGCTCGGCCTCGTCGATCGCTCGCGCGTCGTGCGCGGCTTCCCGGTGCGCGTGCCGAAGGCATACCCGATCTACGACGCCGACTACGTCGACCGTGTCGCGACGATCCGCAACTGGCTCGAGACGATCGACAACCTGCAGCAGGTCGGACGCAACGGCCTGCACCGGTACAACAACTCCGACCACTCGATGCTCACGGCGATGCGCGCCGTCGACAACCTGCTGACGGGCGCGGGGCATGACCTCTGGGCCGTCAATGCCGAGAGCGCCTACCACGAAGAGCACGAGGAGCCGGAACACCCGTACAAGCGGGCGCCCGAGCTCGAAACGCTGCACAATTGATCGTCGCTGCCAACGTGCTCCAGGAGCTCGTGCGGGCGCTCAGCTTTTCGGCCGGCATGACCTGGGAGATCCTCTGGGCGCTCGTGCTCGGCTTCCTGCTCTCGTCGATCGTGCAGGCCGTCGTGCCGAAAGAGCGCGTCGAGCGGCTCCTGCCAGACGACTCGCCGCGCTCGCTTGCGACCGCGGCC
>DASYAO010000110.1:0-15461 GCA_036501285.1 Gaiellaceae bacterium | reverse complement strand
CCGAGCCGGGCGCGAGCACGAGCGCGTAGAAGCCGGGGCGCAGCGCCCAGGGTGCTCCGGTGTGCTTCGCCTGGTAGAGGAGCGTCGGCAGCCACGGCGCGTAGACGACGACGACCGCAACGCCGGCGAAGAGCGCCTCGCGCCAGTGCGCGCGCGCGAAGCAGATGGTCGCGACGGCGAGACCGGCGCACAGAAAGAGCCCCCAGTTGTGCGTGTAGAGCAATGTGTCGAGCGAGATGACGAGCAGCGGCAGAAATCTGCGTCGCCCTTCCACGACACCGCGGACGAACGCACCGGTGACGACGAGCGAGAGCAGCGCCGCCAGCGTGTACATGCGCGTCTCCTGGGCGTAGTAGGTGAGATACGGGTCGACCGCCACCAGCGCAGCGCACACCCAGCCCGCGGTGCGGCCGAAGAGCGCGCGTGCCGTCCAGTAACCGACGGGAATGCACGCGAGGGCCGGGATCAGCGACAGCACGTGCGTCGCGCGCTCGCCGTCGCCGAACCAGCCGATCCAGAAGTGGAGCAGCAAGTAGTAGAGCGGCGGCGATCCGTCCTCGCGCAGAAGGTGCGGGATCGCCGTCAGGTGATGGTGCGCGATTCCGACCGAGATCCCCTCGTCGATCCAGAACCCTTCGCCGAGCACGCGCGACCTCAGCCAGAGGCTGATCGCGCAGATCGCGCCGAGCACGGCCGCGGTCGCCCAGCGCGGAATCTCGGCGGTGTCGAGCCCGACCCGGATTCGCTCGAGCGTCTGCGTGGCGGTTGTCACGAACCGCCCTCCGACGCAGTGAGGTTCGCGACCAGGCGCCGACCTTCGTAGGTGTAGACGACGGTAACGGAGTCGTGCTTGCGGTAGGTGCCTGCGACTCCGAGCAGCATCGAAAGCCAGCGCCAGAAGCCGAGCTTGCCCTCGCGGGCGAGGAGGCGGGCGAAGAGAAGCGTCGAGCCGAGCGCCTCGAAGTCCGTCCCGACCACCTGCGGGATGCCGTTCACGAACACGTCGTAGGGAGGCCGGACGTGCGAAGGCAGGTCAACCCGCGAGCGGCTCTCCACGGTTTATACGATGCCACCTGGCGTGCGTCGGGGAGCCATCGTCTTCGTTCTGGCATCTGTGGTCGCGCTCGCACTGGGGAGCGTTGCCCTGGCGGGCTCAGGCGGATTGCTGCCGCCGACCCCTCATTCGCCGAACGCACACCGGATCACCGACGCCTACATCTTCGTGGCGGTCTTCACGGGGATCATCTTCGTGGGCGTCGAGGGCGCTCTCATCGCTTTCGTCGTGCGCTACCGCCGCGGCAAGCGTGCTCGCACAGCCGAAGGGCCGCAGATCCACGGCGCGACGCGCCTTGAGATCCTCTGGACGATCCTGCCGGCAGTCGTGCTCGCGGCGATCGGGACCTTCGTCTTCTACGAGCTGCCCGGCATCGCGAATGCGCCGAAGGCGAGCGCCGCCGACTCGACGTCGATCACGGTCGAGGGGCGCCAGTTCTACTGGATGTTCCACTACCCGAACGGCGCCGTCTCGATCGGCACCATGATCGCGCCGGCGAACGAAGTCGTGAACGAAACCGTGGTCTCGGCCGACAACGACGTCAACCACAGCTGGTGGATCCCGAACCTCGGCGGCAAGATGGACGCGATTCCGGGCCGCGAGAACCACACATGGTTTGAGGCGCCGGTCGGAACGTACATCGCACGCTGCTCCGAACTCTGCGGCATCCAGCACGCCGCGATGATCGCGCACGTGCACGTCGTGCCGCGCGCGCAATACGAGGCCTTCATCGCGAACCGGAAGGCGAACGAGACCGGCATCGTGCTCGGCAAGGAGGAGTTCGACTACGTCTGCTCGAGCTGCCACCGCTTGAACAAGACGTACGTCGGTCCGGCCCTCGCAGCGAATCCGCTCCTGCACGACGAGAAGGGCATCACCTCGATCCTCCGGAACGGCGTCGGCGCGATGCCCGCCGTCGCAAGCGACTGGAGCGACGCGCAGATCCAGGCTCTGATCGCGTACACGAAGACGATCCCGGTCCCGAAACAGAGCGCCAATGGCGGCTAACACCGAAGTCGTCCAGCCCTTCCGCGCCGACTGGCGGCTCGGCCGCTTCACGACGTGGCTGACCACCACCGACCACAAGCGGATCGGGATCCTCTACATCTGGACCTGCCTGATCTTCTTCGCTGCCGGCGGCACGCTTGCAATCCTGATCCGCTCGCAGCTGATGAAGCCGCACGAGCACTTCATGACGCGCGGCTCGTACAACGAGGCGGTGACGATCCACGGCACGACGATGATCTTCCTCGTCATCGTCCCGATCCTCGCGGGCTTCGGCAACTTCCTCGTGCCGCTGATGATCGGCGCGCGCGACATGGCGTTCCCGCGGCTGAACGCGCTCTCGTACTGGTTTTTCGTGCTCGGCGGGATCGTGCTCTACGCGAGCTTCTTCGCCAAGGGCGGCGCCGCCGCCGCGGGTTGGACGTCGTACGCACCGCTCTCGACGGTGCATCTGGCGGGCCGCGGCGAGGACCTCTGGATCCTCTCACTGCACATCCTCACGCTGTCGTCATTCGCCGGCGCGATCAACTTCATCGTCACGATCCACAACATGCGGGCGCGCGGGATGACGTGGACGCGCATGCCGCTCTTCATCTGGGCGATCGTCACCTATGCGTGGATGCTCGTCGCGGTGCTGCCGACCCTCTCGGCCGGGCTGACGATGATGCTGCTCGACCGCAACGCGGGAACGAACTTCTTCAACCCGGCCCACGGAGGCGCGCCACTCCTCTACCAGCACGTCTTCTGGTTCTTCGGGCACCCGGAGGTCTACATCATGATCTTGCCCGCGATGGGGATCATCTCCGAGGTGATCCCGGTGTTCGCGCGTAAACCAATCTTCGGCTACCGCGCCGTCGCCTGGTCGACCGTCGGCATCGCGTTCTTCTCGATGCTCGTCTGGGCGCACCATATGTTCGCCGTCGGCCTCCCGACCGGCCTCGACTCGTTCTTCATGATCACGTCGATGATCATCGCTATCCCGACCGGCGTGAAGATCTTCAACTGGCTCGCGACGCTCTGGCGCGGGAACATCTCGTTCGACACGCCGATGCTGTGGGCCATCGGCTTCATCGCCGTGTTCACGGTCGGCGGCCTCTCGGGGATCTTCCTCGCGGCGTTCCCGATCGACTGGCAGCTGACCGACACCTACTACGTCGTCGCGCACATCCACTACGTGCTCTTCGGCGGTTCGATCTTCGCGATCTTCTCAGGCCTCTACTACTGGTGGCCGAAGATCTTCGGCCGGATGCTCGACGAACGGCTCGGCAAGGCGCACTTCTGGCTCGTGTTCCTCGGCTTCAACGTCACCTTCTTCCCGCAGCACCTGCTCGGGTTGTTGGGGATGCCGAGACGCGTCTACACATACGATCAGGGAGGTCTCTGGGAGGTCTACAACATGATCTCGACGATCGGCTCGTACGTGATGGCCTTCGGCATGCTGATCTTCGTGGTGAACGTGATCAAGACGAGCAGGAGCGGACGGCGCGCCGGCAACGACCCGTGGTCGGCCGACACGCTCGAGTGGTACGCGACGTCACCGCCACCCGCCTGGAACTTCGAGCGGATCCCGTACATCACGAGCGCCAGGCCGCTGCGCGACTGGCGCCGGCGACTCGTCGAGCAGGGACGGCTGTGACCGGGCCCTGGACACGCCTCATGGGTGTCGGCGCACTCGCCGGGACCGGCCTCGCGGTCGTCTCGGGCGCCGCCGGCTGGGACACGGCGCACCGTCTACTGGCCGGAGTCGCGCTGCCCTGGCTCGTCGGGCTGACGGTCGTCGCGTGGACCGCAAACCGCCGGCTCCTGCCTGCGTCGCTGACGGCGATCGTCTTCTTCGGACTCGCGGCGCTGCTGACGGGGCGGAGCATCCACCTCGCGGCGGCGTCGGTCGCTTTCGCCGCTTCGGCTGTCGCGTGCCTGCGCGTGTTCTCGGAGCACGCCCCCGCGAACCGCGGATCGCTCGCCGACTACGTCACGCTGACGAAGCCGCGCGTGATGTCGCTGCTGCTCGTCACGGGGGCGGCCGCGATCTTCGTCGGCGCCCACGGGCTGCCGTCGGCCGAGGTCTTCGTGCTGACGATGATCGGTCTCGCGCTCGCCTGCGGCGGAGCGGCGGCGCTCAACCACTACCTCGACCGTGACATCGACCCGCTGATGGGCGAGCGCACCGCGTCGCGTCCCGTCGCGTCGGGCCGCCTCGCGCCCGAGCTCGCACTCGAGTTCGGCGTCGCACTCTCGGCAGTGTCGTTCGTCCTGCTCGACGCGCTCGTGAACCTGCCGACCGCCCTGCTCGCGCTCGGGGGCAATCTCTTCTACGTCTTCGTCTACACGCGCTGGCTGAAGCGCACGACGCCGCAGAACATCGTCATCGGCGGCGCCGCCGGCGCAGTGCCGCCGCTCGTCGGCTATGCCGGCGCGGCCGGTCACCTCGGCTGGGCCGCGTTGGCGATGTTCGGGATCGTCTTCCTCTGGACACCGCCGCACTTCTGGGCGCTCGCGCTGATGATCCGCGAGCACTACGCGAAGGCAGGCGTGCCGATGCTGCCCGTCGTACGAGGTGACCGTGAGACGGCACGGCAGATCGTCGTCTACACGATCGCGCTGGTGATAGCGACCCTCGTTCCGGTCGCGTTCGGCGTCTTCGGGCTGTTGTACGCGATCTCCGCGCTACTTCTCGGCGCGGCGTTCTCCTGGTTCGCGGTGCGGCTCTGGCGTGACCTGAGCAAGCCACGCGCGGTCGCGCTTTTCCACTTCTCGCTGCTCTACCTCGCGCTGCTCTTCGTCGCGATGGCACTCGACGCAGTCGTATGAGCGGATGACCGAGCCTCTCGTCGAACGGCGGCCGCCGGACACGATGCACGAGGCGATCGAGCCCGACGAGGCACTCTCGCGTAAGAACGTCCGCTGGGCATGGACGCTCGTCGCGATCTTCATCCTCCTCTTCGCCGGAACGTTCGGCATCGCGTTCGTCTACCTCTGGCTCAGCTGACACCGGAAGACCGCCGCGCGATCTTCATCACCGAGCTCGAGCCCGGCGACGGGATCCGGCTTGCGGTGAAGGATCTCTTCGACACCGCCGGCATCCGGACGACGTACGGCTCGGCCGTCTTCGCCGACCACGTTCCCAGCGAGACGGCGGCGGCGGTCGCGCAACTCGAGGCCGCGGGCTACGCAAACGTCGGCAAGACGAACCTGCACGAGTTCGCCTACGGCGTCACCTCGCAGAACCTCCACTACGGGATCGTCCCGAACCCGGCGCACCCCGGCCTGACGCCCGGCGGCTCGAGCGGCGGCTCGGCGGCCGCGCTGGCGGCGGGGCTCGCCGACGCCGCCCTCGGTACCGACACCGGCGGCTCGATTCGCATCCCGGCCGCGTGCTGCGACATCGTCGGCTTCAAGCCGTCGTACGGGCTTGTCTCGACCGACGGTGTCTTTCCGCTCGCGCCGAGCTTCGACCACGCAGGACCGATGGCGCGCGACGTCGCAACGTGTGTCGCGATGATGCGCGCGCTCGCAGACCTCGAAGCCGAGGATGTCGGGCTCGGCGACATCGCGATCGGGTCTGCTTGGGGTGCCGCCGCCCCGTTACGCACGACTGCGATCGAGTTCCCGACAGCCGAGGGGGTCGCGCCTGCGTTCATGCGCGAGGTCGGCGATGTCCACCGCGAGCTCTATCCGGAGAACGCCGAGCTCTACGGCGAGAACATCCGCGGAAAGATCGAGAGCTGTATCGCGCTCGGCGACGGAGAGTATGAAGCCGCCGTACGCGAGCGGGCCGAGCTCGCCGAGCGTGCGGAGGCGGCAATGGACGGCTTCGACCTGCTCCTCGCTCCGACCCTCTCGGTGCCGCCATCCCCGATCGACCGGCCCGAGGTCGAGGTGCGGGCGGCCCTGACGCTCTACACCTTCCCGTTCAACGCCCTCGGTTGGCCCGCCCTCGCGATCGGCCCGGTCCAGGTCGTGGGCAGGCGGGGAGCCGACCGTCTCGTCCTCGGCGCCGGCCTCGCCCTCGAAACCGCACTCAAGCCCTAGCCGCAGGCTGCCGACAAACGGGGTGATGCCCCGCTTCGTCCTGACCGCAGGCCTTGCGCTTGCCCTCGCCTTCGTTCCCGCGGCCAGCTCCGGCGTGCGCGACTCGACGGTGGCCAAGGGCGTTCCCAGCGACCTGCATGCGTTCCTGCTCACCGCGGGCGAGCCGGTCGCACACGTCTTCGACCGCACACCTTCGTTCGCCTGGACACCGTCGCCCGAGAAGGGCGGCCACTACGACTTCGAGCTCGCGACCTCGCCGAAGTTCGAAGACGCATCGATCGTTTACCGCGCGACAAACGTGGCGATTCCCGCCGAGACGGTTCCGCTCGAGCTTCCGTGGATGACGGGCCAGCCGTACGCGCTCTGGGCGCAGGTTCGGTGGATCTCGAACGACGGGATGAGCGCAACGCGGTGGAGCGCACCGTTTGGCTTCAACATGCAGTGGAGCGCCACCGACGTTCCACAGCAAGAACCTGCACCCGACGGGCTCATTCGCTGGAAGCCGATCGACGGGGCAACCGAATACGAGATTCTGTACACCGACCTCCGCCCGGAAAAGGCTTTCTACACGATGACGAACGTCGCCGACGAGCGCGAGTTCTTCACGTTCAAGTCCGCGAGCGCCTACGGCGTGCCGATCCATTGGCGCGTCCGCGCGATCCGCGACGTCAGCCAGCTCGCGGGCCCGTTGAACGGCCTACCGGTCGTGTCATACGGACCGTGGAGCCCGACGTTCTCGAGCATCAACACGCCGCAGACTGCGGGAACGCTGGCGCCGGCGAGCACGGTCTCGAATGTCTGGGACGAGACGAAGAAGGGCGGGCACGCCTACACGCTCACGCCTGGTTTTGCCTGGACGCCCGACAACCCCGTGACGACCGGTGGTTATGACCCCGGCTCGGCGCTCTATCGCGTCTACGCGTTCACCGACAGCAACTGCGTGAACCGCGTCTTCGTCGGCTCGATCGTCGGCTCGCCGGCATTCGCTCCCCGCGTGGTCGGCGGCCCGATCGCGCTCCCGGCGAGCGAGAGCGCCATCGCCGATGTCCAGAGCGGCACCACGCCGCTCAAGTCGGGCGGCGAAGGCAATGCGACCGATGCCACCGGCGACACCGTCACGCCGAACGAAGGGATCACCGGCTCGAGCTCGAGCTCGTCGTCGTCCTCGTCGAGCTCCTCCTCCTCGCCGGCGGCCTCGCCGGCGGCAGTCGACTTCTGGGACTCGGGCTGGCCGAGCGGCCGCTACTACTGGACGGTCGTCCCGGTCACCGTCATCCCGGGCAAAGCGACGAGCTCGAGCAGCAGCAGTAGCGGCAGCGGCGCCGTCGGTCCGGTCTCGGTGCCGGTCACCTACCAGGACACCGCGGTGCCGCAGGATGCCTGCCAGACCGGTGACTTGATGGGCTTCGGAACGATCTCGAATCCGGTCGTGACGGCGGCAGGCCGGCCGTTCCTCTCCGGCGTCGTGCCGACCGGTCGCACCGTCGCCGCCGCCGGGCCGCGCGCCGAGATCTACGCCTCGCCGATCGCGGCGTGGGAACCGGCGGTGGGAGCGACCAAGTACCAGGTGCAGCTCTCGCGCACCGCCTACCCGTGGCATGCGACCAAGCAGCTCTCGACGGCGTCCACCTCGATCGTCCTGCCGCTCGCCCGCACCGACGCCGGCACGTGGTACTACCGCGTGCGCGGCATCAACGACGCGCTTCCCGCCGGCGGCCGCGCGATGTCCTGGTCGACCGTGGTCAAGCTGAAGATCACGGGCAACCAGTTCTCGATCGTCAAGTAGCGTGGGCGGGCCGTGGAGCCCGACCTCGACTTCGCGCACGAACTCGCCGACGCCGCCGACGCGGTGACGGTCGCAGCCTTCCGCACACGCGACCTCGACGTGACGACGAAGGCCGACTCGACACCGGTGTCCGCGGCTGACCGGGGCGCGGAGGAGTCGATCCGCTCGCTGGTCGCGAGCCGGCGGTCCGGTGAGACGGTGTTCGGCGAAGAGCATGGCGACGACGGTGGCGACGTGCGGTGGATCGTCGACCCGATCGACGGGACACGCAATTACATCCGCGGCATCCCGGTCTGGGCGACGCTGATCGCGCTCGAGCGCGAAGGGGTCGTCGACGTCGCAGTCGTCTCGGCGCCCGCGCTCGGCCGCCGTTGGTGGGCCTCACGAGGCGGCGGCGCCGTCGCCGACGGCGACCGCTGCTCCGTCTCGAGCGTCGCTCGACTCGAGGACGCGGTCGTATCGACGACCTCTCCGCCCGATATGCCGCGCGGATGGACGGCCCTGAGCGAGAAGGCGCTCGCGGTGCGCGGCTTCTCCGACTTCTGGCAGCACTGCCTCGTCGCAGAGGGCGCGGTCGACGTCGCGACCGACTACGAACTCGAGCTCTGGGACTACGCGGCGATCGCGCTGATCGTCGCCGAGGCCGGGGGTCGCTGCTCGACGTTCGAGGGAGACGTTCCGCTACCGCGCCGAAGCTTCGTCTCGACGAACCGCGCGCTTCACGACGCGGCGACGTCGTTGCTTGCAAGCGTCGCTGCTTCATAGACGCGGTCGCGGCCGAAGTGGTCGAGCTCCGCGCTCAGGAGATCGCTGGGCGTTCGCACGGGCTCGCGCGGCGGGCCGATCTCCTCAGCGCCGAGCTTGAGGCCGAGCTCGCCTGCAGCCTCGACGTGTCGCACCGGCCGCTCGAGCCGTGCCACGAGCCAGCCGCGCAGAAGCGACGCCTCCGCCCTCGGCCCGCGGATCCGGATCTCCTGGTCACGGATCTCGGGCCAGCAGCCGGCGAGCTCGACGCGCCAGTCGTAGGTGCGCGCCCACGCGATGTCGGAGACCGCGGTTGTCTCGAACGACGCCGCGAGCTCGCGGTAGCGAAGCTCCTCCCACTCCGACGAGTCGACGACGACGCGGTCGGCGATGTCGACGAGCTGCTCCCACACCGGCGAACCGAACGGCGGCTCGCCACGCCAGCGAAGAAACACCGGCAGGTCGGCGATCGCAAGCGGAAGTACGATCGACGCCGGTGCGCTCGCGCGCTCGCCTCGCAGGTACAGCTCGATCACCTCACCGCAGACCTCACGCCCGCCCGCGGGGAAGCAGCGGACCGCGAGCTCGGCGTCGATGCGGCTCTCGTCGTCGTCGGGATGCGGGATGAGGATCACGGTCCGCGACGGGTGCCGCTCGGCCATGCCCTCGAGCGTGCGTTCAGCGGCGTCGAGCCAGTCGGGTGGCACCCACGCGACGTGCGTGACGACGCTCGTCCGCTGGTGCGGCTGGCCCTCGACCGCCGACACATCGCGTAGGCGCGCGAGCTCCGACTCGATCTCGGCGATCGAGACGTCCTGCCCGCTCCACTCCGCTGCTAGTGCCTGCGCCACGAACGTCCGTCTCTGTGCAGAAGCTCGTCTGCGGACGGCGGACCCCAGGTTCCGGCCGCGTAGTTCGGAAACGCCGGCCGGTCGCGCTTCCACGCCGCGGCGATCGCGTCGACGAGCGCCCATTGCTCCTCGATCTCGTCCGCGCGCGTGAAGAGCGTCGCGTCCCCGACCATCGCGTCGAGAATCAGCCGTTCGTACGCCTCGGGCAATCCTTCGCGGAACGAGGCGCCGTAGAGAAAGTCCATGTGAACAGTGCGGATCGACATGCCGAGCCCGGGCACCTTCGCGCCGATCGCAAGCGACATGCCTTCGTTCGGTTGTACCTGGATCAACAGCACGTTCGGCCGCAGCCCGTCGGCCGCAGCCTCCGCGAACGGCGGATGCGGCGCGCGCTTGAACTGGATCGCGATCGTGGTCTCGCGGCGCGGCAGCCGTTTCCCGGTGCGCACGTAGAACGGCGTGTCAGCCCAGCGCCAGTTGTCGACGTAGAGCTTCGCGGCGACGAACGTCTCGGTCTGCGACGAGGGAGCGACGCCGTCCTCCTCGCGATAGCCGGGAACCTCCTTGCCCTCGATGAAGCCGCGCCCATACTGGCCGCGCACGACCGACTTCGGGCCGGGTGTGTGCAGCGACTTCAGTACCTTCACCTTTTCGTTGCGCACGGAGTCGGCCGTGAAGTCGCTCGGCGGCTCCATCGCCGTGATCGCTACGAGCTGCAGCAGATGGTTCTGGAAGACGTCGCGCACCGCGCCGGACTGCTCGTAGAAGGCAGCGCGTCCCTCGATCCCGATCGACTCGGCGACGGTGATCTGGACGTGGTCGATGAACTGGCGGTTCCAGATCGGCTCGAAGATGCCGTTCGCGAAGCGCAGCGCCAGCATGTTCTGCACTGTCTCCTTGCCGAGATAGTGGTCGATGCGGAAGACCTCGTTCTCGGCGAAGGTCTCGGCAAGCTGCGCATTCAGCCGGCATGCCGAATCTAGATCGTGGCCGAACGGCTTCTCGATGATCAGCCGCACCCACCCCTCGCTCGAGCGCCGTTCCGCGATCTCCCCCACGAGGGGTCCGATCGCACTCGGCGGCACCGCGAAGTAGTAGACACGGTTACCGTGCGTGCCGCGCTCGTCGTCGATCTCGCGCAAGAGCTTCGACAGCTCGCTCTCGCCCTGGTCGTCCGCGAACTCGAGCGTGGAGTAGCGCATGCCGGACGCCAGCTCATCCCAGACGTCCTGCCGGAACTCGTCGCGTGCGTGCTGCTGCACCGCCTCCTTCATCCGGTCGCGGAAGTCGTCGTCCGACTCCTTCGTGCGGGCGGCGCCGACGACGGCGAAGCGCTCGGGCAGAAGCCGGCGGTAGGCAAGCGCGTACAGCGCCGGCATCAGCTTGCGCTGCGTCAGATCACCCGAGGCGCCGAAGATCACGAGCACACATGGCTCGGAACGGCGCTTGACCTGGAGCCCTTCGAGAAGCGGGTTTTCTTCGAGTGCGGTCACTTCGGCGCCTCGTGAACCTTGTGTCCGCCGAACTGATTTCGGAGCGCCGCGTTCACCTTGGCGGCGAACGACTCGTCCTCGCGTGAGGCAAAGCGCGCGAAGAGCGCGGCGGTGATCACAGGCACTGGAACGTCCTCGGCGATCGCCTCGGCGATCGTCCAGCGACCCTCACCCGAATCGTCGACGTAGCCCTGGATGCGCTTCAGGTCGGAACCCTCCTCGGCGAACGCCGAGTAGAGGAGCTCCAGCAGCCACGAGCGGACGACCGACCCGTAGCGCCAGATGCCCGCCACCTGTTCGAGGTCGACGCCGAACTCGGACTTCTGCATCACTTCGAATCCTTCGGCGTAGGCCTGCATCAGGCCGTACTCGATGCCGTTGTGGACCATCTTCACGAAGTGCCCTGCTCCCGACGGCCCAACGTGCGCGTAGCCGTCAGGCGGCGCGAGATCCTTGAAGATCGGCTCGGCGCGCGCGACCGCGTCGCCGTCGCCGCCCACCATCAGGCAGTAGCCGGCCTCGAGCCCCCAGACACCGCCGGAGACGCCGGCGTCGACGAACGACACGCTGCGCTCGGCCGCGACGCCGTTGCGGCGCTGCGAGTCGCGGAAGTTCGAGTTGCCGCCGTCGACGATCACGTCTCCCGCCTCCGCGGTGTCGAGCACTTCCCCGAAGGTGTCCTCCGTGATCTTTCCCGACGGAACCATCAACCAGAAGACGCGCGGCGCTGCGAGCTGGGCGCCCAGCTCGGCGATCGTCTTCGCGGTCGAATCGACATTCGGGTCGTAGGTCTTGATGTCGTGACCCCGCTCGGTGAGCCGCTTCGTCATGTTGCCGCCCATGCGCCCGAGGCCGATCATGCCGAGCTGCATCAGGCGACCTCATCAAGCTGCATGCGCGCGACGCGACGACCGCGCTCGCGCAGGAACTCGAGATCGCCTGCGGCCTGCGCGCGGATCAGCCGCGCGAAGCCGAACGGCCGCTCGGGGATCTTCAGCTCGTCGCCGTAATCCTCGACGACCTGCAGGAAGAGCCCGTTGTTCGGGCCACCCTTGTGCAGTTGGCCGGTCGAGTGGAGGTAGCGTGGCCCGAAGCCGTGCGTGACCACGCAGCCGGTCGCAGCACGCGCGCGGTCCGCCAGCGCGACCATCCGTTGCTCGTTCTCGTCGGTCGGCTCGACGAACGCCTGGATGCAGACGTAGTCGCCCTCGCCCGCCTGCGCGAAGAGCTCGTCTGGCGACGAGACGTTCTCGAGCTGCACGTCACCGCGCTCGAGCACGTCCTTCGTCTTGTCCTTCGCTGCCTGCACGTCGGGCTGGTCGAAGGGGTTGATCCCGAGGATGGAACCGGCGACGGCGGTCGCGAACTCCCAGCGGAAGAACTCCTGCGCGAGCTCGTACGGGCTTGGCAGCCGCACCTCGTGCGACTGGCGGTCAGGCCCGTCGGGCGGCTCGCCCGGAGCTGGAATCAGGCCCTTCCCCTGCTTGCCGGTCGACTCGGCAAGGAGCTGCTCGGCCCAGAGACCGAAGCCATGAACGTCGTCGAAGCAAATCTTGTCGCGGCCCTCATGCCAGCCCTCGCCGAGCTCGAGCCCGAGCTCGAGGCCGGGATTGCCTTGATCGAGCCGGCACGCTTCGGCCATCTCGAGCGCGCGGTCGAGGAACCGCTCGAGGTCGACCTCGAGCAGCGCGGCCGGAACGAGGCCGAAGACGGAGAGCGCGGAGTAGCGACCACCGATCGTGGGCTCGCCGGGAAAGAGGGCGCGGAACTCGCGCTTGCGCGCGAGCGACCCGAGCTCGGAGCCGGGGTCGGTGATCGCAACCCACTGCGAGCCATGCGGCGCGCGCTTCCAGAAGAAATCCGTGTGCGAGCGCGTCTCGAGCGTCGTGCCCGACTTCGACGAGCTGATGAACAGCGTGCGATGCATGTTCAGACTGTCGGCAAGCGCGCGGATCGCACGCGGATGCGTCGTGTCGACGACGTGCATCCGGTCGCCGCCGAACGAGCGCCGGAGCACCTCGGGCGCGAGCGAAGAGCCGCCCATGCCGCACAGCACGACATCGTCGATCTGCCCCTGGACGTCGTCCGCGAGCGTCAATAGCAGGTCGACGTCCTGACGCCGTCGCGCCGGCTCGTCGAGCCAGCCGAGCCACTTCGCCTCGTCTTTCGCGGTCCAGACCGTCGGGTCGCGCGACCAGATGCGCTCGACGAGCTCTCGCCGCTCGGTGGTCACCTACGCCGCGGCCAGCGCGCCGCGCTTGGCCTCGAGGCCGGCGATCAGCTCGGCGAAGGAGTCCGCGAACTTCTGGACGCCTTCTGCTTCGAGCGTCTCGACGACGACGTCGTAGTCGATGCCGGCTTTCTCGAGCTGCCCAAGGAGGCGCTCGGCCTCGTCGACGCCTTCGAGCACCGTGTCGCCACGTACCTCGCCGTGATCCTGGAACGCCTCGACCGTTTCGGGCGGCATCGTGTCGACTGTCTGCGGGCCGATCAGCTCCTCGACATAGAGGACGTCGCGATAGGCCGGGTTCTTCGTCGAGGTCGATGCCCAGAGCGGTCTCTGCACGCGTGCGCCCTTGCCGGCAAGAAACTCCCAGCGCGGACCGCTGAACTGCTGCTGGAAGTGGCGATATGCAAGCCGGGCGTTCGCGATCGCGAGCTTGCCCTGCAGCTTCGTATTGCCGGCCTCCTCGAGCCGGCGGTCTGCCTCCGTGTCCACGCGCGAGACGAAGAACGACGCGACCGACGAGACCTTCGACGGATCCTTGCCCGCCGCGACAAGCCGCTCGAGTCCGCGCAGGTACGCCTCGACGACGGCTGCATAGCGCTCGAGCGAGAAGATCAGCGTGACGTTGATCGAGCGACCCTTGGCGATGCAGTCCTCGATCGCGGGCAGACCCGCCATCGTCGCCGGGATCTTCACGTAGAGGTTCGGCCGGTCGATCGCCTCGTGGAGCTCGATCGCCTGCTCGAACGTCCCTTCCGTGTCGTAGGCGAGCCCCGGGTCGACCTCGATCGAGACGAAGCCGTCTTCGCCGGAGGTGCGCTCCCAAACCGGCTTGAAGACGTCGCACGCGTCGCGGACGTCGTCCTCGGCGAGCGCGAAGAAGATCTTGCGCGGGTCGTCGGTCTGGCCGAGAAGCGACTTGATCTGCTCGTCGTAGTCCTCACCGTGCGCGATCGCCTTCTGGAAGATCGTCGGGTTCGACGTGACGCCGGTGACTGCGTCGTCGTCAATCAGCCGCTGCAGGCCGCCGCCGTGGACGAGCTCACGCGAGAGGTTGTCGATCCAGACCGACTGCCCGCGCGCCGCCAGCTGTTCCAGACGCCTCTTAGCCATCCTTCATCGCCCTTTCCATCGCGGCCACCTTCTCCAACCTAGCGACGTAGCGGTCGCCGCCGTCGAACCGCGCCGCGACGAAGACCTCGACGAGCTCGCGCGCGACCGAGGCGCCGACGATCTCCGAGCCAAGGCAGAGGACGTTCATATCGTCGTGCTCGACGGCCTGGTGGGCGCTGTAGAGGTCGTGGCAGATCGCGGCCCGGATGCCGGCGATCTTGCAGGCGGCGATCGCCGCGCCGGCGCCGGAGCCACAGACGATCACGCCCCGCTCGACCTGCCCGGAGCGGATCGCGTCGCCAACCTGCTGCGCCTTGTCGGGATAGTCCACGCGCACGGACGCGTCATGCGTGCCGAGATCGACCACGTCGTGACCGACGAGCGACTCGAGCACCGCCTCGCGCAGCGCAACGCCGCGGTGATCGAACGCGACGGCGATTTTCAACTCACACGCTCCAGCAACGCTGTCGCGCGCGAGACGACGTTGTCGAGGTTGAACCCGAGCTGCTCCAGCACCGTCGTCCCGGGCGCCGAGGCGCCGAAACGGTCGAGCGCGATCGAGTCACCGCGGTCGCCGACCCACTGCTTCCAGCCGAGCGCCACGCCCGGCTCGACCGAGATGCGCGCGCGGACGTCGGGCGGCAGCACCTCGTCACGGTAGTCGGCCTCCTGCAGCTCGAAGAGCTCCCAGCACGGCATCGAGACGACGCGCACGTGCGTCCCGCTTTCGGCGATCTTCTGCCCCGCTTCGAGCGCGAGTCCGACTTCGGCGCCCGTCGCGATCAGGATCAGCTCGGGATCGCCGCTCTCCCACAGCGTGTAGGCGCCGCGCTCGAGACCGGTCGCCGGCGCGAGGTCGGCGCGGTCGAGCGTCGGCACGGCCTGCCGTGAGAGCGAGAGGGCGACGGGCCCGTCGTTTCGCTCGAGCGCCACCTTCCAGGCAACCGCGGTCTCGGTCGCGTCGGCCGGGCGCACGAACCAGAGATGCGGGATCGCGCGCAGTGCCGCGTAGATCTCGACGGGCTGGTGCGTCGGGCCGTCCTCCCCGAGCCCGACCGAGTCATGTGTCCACACCCAGACGACGGGAAGCTCCATCAGCGCGGAGAGCCGCACCGCCGGGCGCATGTAGTCGCTGAAGATCAGGAACGTCGAGCCG
>DASYAO010000109.1:0-2649 GCA_036501285.1 Gaiellaceae bacterium | reverse complement strand
CGCCGCTCAGCGGCTCGACGAGGCGAAGCCGGGGGCGCTGCGCATCGTGTGCCTGCACCACCAGCTCCTGAGCGCGCCATGGCGCACGCGGAAGAAGCCGGTCTCGCGCCGTTCGCACGTGCTCGCGCGGCTCGTCGACTGCGGCGCCGAGCTGATCGTCGGAGGGCACACCCATCAGGGGGCGGTCGCAGAGCGGCGTGAGTTCGAAGTCGTCGCCTCCGACGCCCGCGGTGCCGTCGTCGCCACGTCGCCGGGCTTCGGGCGGCCACGGCCGCACCGTCACGGAGAGGCGAGGGGCGTGCTGGTCTACAGCGCCGACGAGCGCCGGATCCGCGTCGAGACGTACATCTGGCGCGACGAGGGCTGGGGGCTCACCGCGCTGCGGGTCTTTCCCCGCGGCCGAGAGCCGCTTGCCGCCGAAGTGCATGCCTGACTGTCCCCCGTTGGCGGACACGGAAACAGGGTCGCCGACGCGCCGGACGGACTGCAGTGTCAGACACTGGCGGTGGCCGCGAGCTCCCGCCTCAGCTCCTTGATCTCATCCCGGAGCTTCGCGGCGTACTCGAACCGCAGCTCGTCGGCGGCGGTGAACATCTCCTCCTCGAGCGTGATCACGAGCTTCTCGAGCTCGGCCTGGTCCATCCCTTCGACCTTCTTGCCCCGGCGCGAGCGCTTCGGGACGTGCGGCGCCTCGAGCGAGAGGAACTCGGCGATGTCGGAGACCCCCTTCTGGATCGACTCCGGCGTGATCCCGTGCTCCTCGTTGTAGGCGAGCTGCTTCTCGCGGCGGCGCGTCGTCTCGTCGATCGCGAACTTGATCGCCTCCGTGTACTTGTCGGCGTACATCAGCACCTTGCCGTTGACGTTGCGCGCGGCGCGGCCGATCGTCTGGATCAGCGCAGTCTGCCCTCGCAGGAAGCCCTCCTTGTCGGCGTCGAGGATCGCGACGAGCGACACCTCGGGCAGGTCGAGCCCCTCGCGCAGGAGGTTGACGCCGACGAGCACGTCGTACTCGCCGAGCCGCAGGTCGCGGATGATCTGGATCCGCTCGAGCGTGTCGATCTCCGAGTGGAGGTAGCGCGCCTTGACGCCCGCCTCGAGCAGATAATCGGTCAGGTCCTCCGACATCTTCTTCGTCAGCGTCGTGACGAGGACGCGCTCCTGGAGCTCCTCGCGGCGGCGAATCTCGTTGAGGAGATCGTCGATCTGGTTCTTCGTCGGACGCAGCTCGACCTCTGGGTCGACGATGCCCGTCGGGCGAATCAGCTGCTCGGCAATGCGCGTTGACTGCCGGAGCTCCCACTGGCCGGGCGTCGCGGAGACGAACACCATCTGCGGCACCTTCGCGATGAACTCGTCGAAGCGAAGCGGCCGGTTGTCGAGCGCCGACGGCAAGCGAAAGCCGAAGTCGACGAGCGTCTGCTTGCGCGAGCGGTCGCCTTCGTACATGCCGCCGATCTGCGGCACTGTCTGGTGTGACTCGTCGACGAAGACGACGAAGTCACCGGCCGGGAAATAGTCGAGCAGCGTGTGCGGCGCCGAGCCCGCCGGCCTGCCGTCGAGGATCCGGGAGTAGTTCTCGATCCCGTTGCAGAAACCGAGCTCGCGCATCATCTCGAGGTCATACTCGGTGCGCTGCTTGATCCGGTGCGCCTCGAGCATGCGCCCTTCCGCATCGAACTTCTTCACCTGCTCGGAGAGCTCGTGCTTGATCTCGCCGACCGCCCGCTCGATCGTCGGCTTCGAGGTGACGTACTGCGTCGCCGGGAAGACCGTGATCGACTCGAGCCGCGAGAGCACCTCGCCGGTGATCGGGTCGAAGTGCGTGATCGCCTCGACCTCGTCACCGAAGAACGACACGCGATACGCGGTCTCGGAGTACGCAGGCTGGATCTCGAGCACGTCGCCTTTGACACGGAAGCGCCCGCGGCCGAGCACGGTGTCGTTGCGCGCGTACTGGATGTCGACGAGCTTGCGCAGGACCTCGTCGCGGTCCGAGTCCTCGCCGACGTTCAGGAAGACGACCTTGCGCTCGTACTCCTCCGGGGAGCCGAGGCCGTAGATGCACGAGACCGACGCGACGATGATCGTGTCGCGCCGCGTCAGCAGGTTCGACGTCGCCGCGTGGCGGAGACGGTCGATGTCGTCGTTGCGCGAGCTGTCCTTTTCGATGTAGAGGTCGGCCTGCGGGACGTATGCCTCGGGCTGGTAGTAGTCGTAGTACGAGACGAAGTACTCGACGGCGTTCTGCGGGAAGAACTCCCGGAACTCGTTGCAAAGCTGCGCCGCGAGCGTCTTGTTGTGGGCGATCACGAGCGCGGGCTTCTGGACCTGCTCGATGATCCAGGCCATCGTCGCCGTCTTGCCGGTGCCGGTCGCGCCGAGGAGGGTCTGGTAGCGCTCGCCCGCGACGAGACCGGTCGTGAGCTTCTCGATCGCGCCCGGCTGATCGCCGGTCGGCAGGTACGACGACGACGTTTTCAGCTCGGGCATGCGGGACAGGGTATCCCGGGTGACAGCTACGACAGAGACGCCCCCCTACCGCGCGTACGCCGCGATCATGTCGACCTTCGTCGGCGGGCTTGCGACGGCCGGCACGCTCGCGCACATCTTGCACCGCGACCCGCGCGAGCACGACACGCTCGATCT
>DASYAO010000108.1:0-5522 GCA_036501285.1 Gaiellaceae bacterium | reverse complement strand
GGGATCGCCGCCACTCGAGCAGGCGGCCCAGGATCTTCAGGCGGCGACGGCGACGCGCAAATCTTGAAGCCGCGGTTGCGCTTCCTGGAACGCCGAGACGACCTGCGGGTCGAACTGCCCGCCGGACTCGCGCGCGATCTCGGCAGCGGCCTCGCGCCACGAGCCCGCGCGGCGATACGGCCGGTCGCTCGTCATCGCGTCGAGCGCGTCGGCAACGGCGAAGATTCGGGCTGCGAGCGGGATCCCGTTTCCCGAGAGACGGTCGGGGTAGCCCCGGCCGTCGTAGCGCTCATGGTGTGAGCGAACGACCGCGAGGCCCTCACCCTGCAAAAACGTGATGCCGCGCAACATGTCGTGGCCGAGGATCGGATGCTGCTCCATCACGCGACGCTCTTCGGGCGAGAGCGGCCCGATCTTCTGGAGGATCCGGTCGGAGATCCCGATCTTGCCGACGTCATGAAGCAGGAAGCCGTACTCGACGCTCGTGTCCTCGGCAAGCGACGGCTCGACGACGCGCATCAGTTCCGACGCGTAGCGCTGCACGCGGCTCGAGTGCGCCCGCGTTCCGGTGTCCTTCGTCCCGAGGGCCTCGGCGAGCGCGCCGACCGTCGCTCCGTAGGCCTCTTGCAGCAGGCGCCGCTGCGCACGCTCGAGTTCGACGATGCGGCGCAGGTCGCGCGCGTAGAGGAGGAGCTGCGCGTTGTTGCTCTTCTCGATCGGCGCTTCCAGGAACGGGAACGTCCCGAGGCCACCGGCGAGCTGCTCGACGACCTCGAGCAGGTGCAGCGGGCTGAACGGCTTCTCCATGTATGCGTCCGCGCCCGATTCGGCCGCGTGCTTCGAGGCGAGATCGATCGAGCCGGAGAGAAGGACGATCGGGATTGCCGCCGTGCGCAGGTCCGCCTTGAGCTCGCAGCAGAGATCGAGGCCGGAGTCGCCTGCGAGCATCACGTCGAGGACGATCACGTCCGGCGGCTTCGCGAACACCGTCTGGCGCGCGGCCCTGGCCGAGCCCGCGACCTCCACCTCGGCATCGACATCCTCGAATGTCGCGCGAATCAGCGCGAGCAGTCCGGCATCGTCATCAACGACCAGCAAACGCATGCGGCTTTCCCCCCGTTCTTGCAGCCTGCAGGCAATCATCGACCAGCTTAGGCCGGACGGCCTAACTCGATCGAGGGATTCTCAGGCTGAGTAATCGTAGAAGCCACGGCCTGCCTTCCGGCCGAGGCGGCCTGCGGCGACATGCTCGCGCAGCAGCGGATCGGGCTCGAAGCGCGCCTCGCCGAGCCCATCCCGCAGCACCTCCATGATCGCGAGGCACGTGTCGAGGCCGATCAGGTCGGCGAGCGCGAGCGGCCCCATCGGGTGCGCGAAGCCGAGCTTTGCCACCGTGTCGATGCCCTCGGCGCCGGCGACGCCCTCGGCGAGGGCGTGTACGGCCTCGTTGATGAACGGCATCAGGATCCGGTTCGAGACGAAGCCGGCAACGTCGCGCGCCTCGACCGGATCCTTGCCGAGCTCTCGCGCGAGCCCGACGATCGCCGCGGCGGTCTCATCGGAGGTCTGCTCGGCGCGGATCACCTCGACGAGCTTCAGCACCGGCACCGGGTTGAAGAAGTGCATTCCGATCACAAGCTCCGGCCGCTTCGTCGCGGCGGCGAGCGTCGCGATCGGGATCGAGCTCGTGTTCGAGGCGAGGATCGCGTGCTCGGGTAACACGGCGTCGGCTTCGCGGAACACGGCCTCTTTGACGGAAGCGTCTTCGACGACGGCCTCGATCATCAGGTCGGCCGGTTCGATCTGCTCGACGACGGCGACGCGCGAAAGGACATCGCCGGTGTCTGACACTGCACCCTTCTCGGCCAGGCGCGCGAGGCTCTTCGCCATCGTCTCGAGCGCGCGGTCGGTCGCGCCCGGCTGCGCGTCGTAGAGCGCGACGTCGCGGCCCGACGCGGCGACGACCTGCGCGATCCCGCCTCCCATCTGGCCCGCGCCGACGACGAGCACACGCTGGATCGCCATACCCTTGGATCATGCAGATTCGAACGGCACAGGTCGCCGATGCCGAGCAGATCGAGCGGATCCGCATCCGCGGCTGGCAGGTGGGCTACCGCCACGCATTCCCGCCGGAGGAGCTCGACAAGCTGACGGTCGACGCGTGGCGCTGGCTACAAGGGCTGAAGGAGGGATTCCCGAACGGCCAGTCGTGCGCGGTCGCCGAGGACGGGCGCGAGCTGCTCGGCTGGGTGACGTGGGGGCCGAGCCTGCTGCCGGAGGGATGGGGCGAGATCCGCGGCCTCTATGTCGATCCGGACCGCTGGGGCCGGGGCGCAGGACGCGCGCTGCTCGCGCACGGAGAACGCGATCTCCGGCGGATCAGCGACGAGGCGATGCTCTGGACGCTCGCCGACAACCCCCGCACGCGGCGGTTCTACGAGGCGGCCGGCTGGAGCGTCGACGGCACGACGAGCTCGTTCGACCAGTTCGGCGTCAACGCGCCGATCGTCCGCTACCGCAAGCGGCTGACGAGCTCGACGTCGCGTTCGTAGCTGAGCACGCCGCCGACGTCGGCAAGCGGCACCCAGCGAACCTCGTCGATCTCGTTCTGCGCGACCGCATCGCCGTCGCATTCCATCCGGAAGTAGCGAACCTCCTTCAGTCCGTAGCGAGTCGCGCCGACGAGCTCGCCGAGCTCGCACCGAAGACCGGTCTCCTCCTCGACCTCGCGTACCGCCGCCGCCTCCCACGACTCGCCGAGCCGCAGCTTCCCCTTCGGCAGCGACCAGTCGTCGTAGCGCGGCCGGTGCACGACGAGCACGCAGGCGTCGCGCACGATCACGCCCCCCGCAGCCCGTCCCGGCCGCATCAAGCTTCGATCAACAGAGCGTCGCCTTGGCCGCCGCCGGAGCAGATCGCTGCGAGCCCGAGCCCGCCGCCGTTACGACGAAGCTCGTGCACCATCGTGGCGAGGATGCGTCCGCCCGACGCGCCGACCGGATGCCCGAGCGCGACCGCACCGCCGTTCACGTTGACGCGGTCCTCGTCGGCGCCGAGCAGCTTCGTCGAGTGACGCGCGACCGACGAGAACGCCTCGTTGATCTCGACGCGCTGCACGTCACCGATCTTCTTCCCCGCACGCTCGAGCGCCATCCCGCCCGCGCCGGCAGGCGTGCGCGCGAGGTAAGCGAAGTCGTCGGCGACGTAGCCTTGCGAGAGAATCGTCGCGAGCGGCTCGATGCCGCGGCGCTTAACCCACTCCTCGCTCGCGACGACGACGCACGAAGCTCCGTCGTTCACGCCCGGCGCGTTGCCGGCAGTCGTCGTCCCCTCCGGGTCGAAGATGGGCTTCAGCGCCGCGAGCTTCTCGGCAGAGGTGTCGCGGCGCGGAGTCTCGTCGGCAGCGAGATCGCCCACCGGAACGAGCTCGTCGTCGAAGCGGCCCTCGTCCTGCGCGGCGACCGCGCGCTGATGCGAGCGCAGCGCCCACGCATCCTGCTCCTCGCGCGAAATGCCGAGCTCGCGCGAGACGAACGACGCCTGCTCGACCATGTGGCGGTTGTCGAAGCTCGACGTCAGCCCGTCGTGGGTCATCAGGTCGATCAGCGTGCCGTCGCCGAGGCGGTAGCCGAATCGTGCCTTTGCGAGCACGTATGGAGCGTTCGACATCGACTCCATCCCGCCCGTGACGACGAGCTCGACGTCGCCGGCGCGGATCATCGAGTCGGCAATCTCGACGGCGCGGATCGACGACGCGCAGACCTTGTTGATCGTGTCGGCCGGCGTTTCCTTCGGCAGTCCCGCGCCGATCGCCGCCTGGCGCGCGGGCGCTTGCCCTGCACCCCCCTGCAGCACCTGGCCCATGATCACGTACTGCGGCTCCGACGCCTCGATCCCCGCGCGCTCGAGTGCTGCGCGAATAGCAATCGCGCCAAGCTCGGTGGCCGCGTGTGACGCAAGGCCGCCGCCGAGCTTGCCGAACGGCGTGCGAACGGCCGCGACGATGATGGAACGAGGCATATGGCGAAGTTAGCGAACGAAGCTCGTCTCGCGGGTGAGGCGCCGCGCGAATGCGGCGACGAGCGAGACGACGGCTTCGAGATCGTCGAGCGAGCAGAGCTCGACCGGCGAGTGCATGTAGCGAAGCGGGATCGAGACGAGCCCGGTCGGCACACCGCCGCGCGAGACGAAGACCGCGTCGGCGTCGGTCATCGTGCGGCCGGTGTAGATCTCGAAGCAGTGCGGGATCTTCTCCTCCTCGGCGGTTTCCGCGAGCAGGTCGGAGACGCGCGTGTTGACGACGGGACCGCGCGTGATCGCAGCGCCCAAGCCGAGCTCGACCTTGCCGTGGAGCTTCGGGTCGCCGCCCGGAATCTCGGTCGCCCAGGTGACGTCGATCGCGATCGCGACGTCGGGCTCGAGCGAGAACGCCGCCGTTCGCGAGCCGGAGTAGCCGGGATCGACCTCTTCCTGGACGGCGGCGACGGCTACGACGTCCACAGCGGCATCAGCTGCTTCGCCGACGCGGCGTGCAGCCTCGAGCGCCGCGTACGCGCCGAGGCGGTTGTCGAGCGCGCGTGAGGCGAGGCGGTTGTTCGGCAGCTCGAGCGGCTCGCCCTCCCAGACGGCGACGTCGCCCGGCCGCACGAGCTTCTCCGCGTTCTCGCGTGAGGTTGCACCGACGTCCACGTGCAGGTCGGTGTGCTTGAGGCGCGGGCGGTCGCGACCCTCGTCCCGCCCGGGACGACGGCGGCCGACGACGCCCGGGACGATGCCGTTCCGGCCGGCAATCAGTACACGTTGGCCCGCCATCTGCTCGGGCTCGTACCCTCCGAGAACGGTGAACCAGAGGAGTCCGTCCTCGCTGATGTGGGTGATCGCGATTCCGATCTCGTCGATGTGGCCGACGATCGCGAGCGTCGGGGCGCCGTCCTCGGCGCGGACGCGCGCGTAGGACGTGCCGAGGCTGTCGGAGCTCACGTCCGCGAACGCCGACGCCGCCTGGCGCCAGACGGCCGCGGCCGGGCCCTCGTGTCCGGAGGGGCCGACGGCCGAGAGGAGCTCGCGAAGCAGGTTAGGCGCGGCCATTCGCCGGACAAGTTCTCACAAACGCCTAATCCACTTCCAGATAAAGAGGCTTAGGGTGGAGCCATGATCGAATATCGCGTCCGCGTCCGGCTGGGGAGCGGCCGCCAGCTCTCTGCAGCGCCGTTCTTCACGAACCGGGAACGGAGCCTCGGCGACCTCGTCCGCCTGCCCGTCCGGCCAGACGGGGAGCTCGAGCCGGGCGGGGACTACGACTGGCGGGTGGCCGCCGTCGAGGAGGACGGGAAAGTCCTCGTCCTCGAGTTCGACAAAGCCGCCTGACGGGGCTAACCTGAGAGCGATGACTCTCTCCCCGGCGACTCTCTGGACCTGGCGCACGAGCGGGGCGGGAGCCTGCGCCTGAAGGCGCGACAACCCGTCACCGCTCGATCGAAGACCCGGGAGGGTCTTTTTTGTTGGCAGAAACCGCTACGACA
>DASYAO010000107.1:0-11475 GCA_036501285.1 Gaiellaceae bacterium | reverse complement strand
AGGCCGGCGTCCGCTGTTTTACGACTGTGGGGTATCCCTCGTTCGAGGAGCGGTAGGCGTAGCCGACCGCATCGGCGCCGCGCTCGGCGATCGCCGCCAGGAGTGCCTGGGCCGCCAGCGTCCGGTCGACCCGGGAGCCGGGGGTGAGGTTGTAACCCGCTATTCCGCACATGTCTGGGGCCGGGGGCGCAAAAGCCGCCTGCGCCCTCAAGTCACCCAGGGTAGCGGCCGATACGGAAGGAGAGACTGCGGTGGCAACCCCCGAACTTCATCTGGACGACGCTTTGGAGCCTTCGATCGGCCTCGTGCCGATGCTCGACGAGATCGAGCTCGAAGAAGAGGACGAGGACGAGCCCGAGAACGCGCGCCTGACCGACTCGGAGCGCCTCCAGACCGCCGACCCGCTCAAGCTCTACGTCCGCCAGCTCGGCGACGGTCGCCTGCTCACTCCCTCGGAAGAGCGTGAGCTCGCCCGGCGCAAGGATCTCGGCGACGAGGCCGCGAAGAGCCGGCTGATCGAGTCGAACCTGCGCCTCGTGATGTCGATCACCCGCAACTACACGCGCGCGGAAGTGCCGCTTCTCGACCTGATCCAGGAGGGGAACCTCGGCCTGATCCGCGCCGTCGAGAAGTTCGACTACAAGCTCGGCTTCAAGCTTTCGACCTACGCGACCTGGTGGATCCGGCAGTCGATCACCCGCGCGCTCGCCGACCAGGGCCGGACGATTCGCCTGCCCGTGCACGTCGCCGAGCAGGTGCGGCGCGCCCAGCGGGCGCGGCGCCAGCTCGCGCAGCGGCTGAACCGCGACCCGTCGCTCGAGGAGATCGCCAAGGAGGCGGGCTTCACGCCGGAGCGCGTCGAAGAGCTGTTCGAGCTCGTCACCGACCCCGTCTCGCTCGAGACGCCCGTCGGGGACGGCGAGAGCATGTACGCCGACCTGATCGAAGACGAGCGCTCGGAGGCGCCGGAGACCCGGCACGCCGAGAGCGCGCGGGCGAAGGAGATCGCGAGCGCGCTCGAGGAGCTCGACCCGCGGATGCGCCACGTGCTCTTCCGCCGGTTCGGCCTCGACGGCGAGGCGCCGCAGACCCTCGAAGACCTCGGCGCCGACCTCGGGATCACACGCGAGCGCGTGCGGCAGATCGAGAACCGTGCACTTCGCCAGCTCCGCGCGGTCGCGCCCGGGCTGCAGGCGTACCTGACGACCTAGGCGAAACGATTACGCGGGAGCGTGACGTCCCGCTTTGCGAGCGCGCCGCATCTGAGCGTGGTACTCCCGCGGCACGTGCCAGCGAATCAAGCGTCCCCAGAGCGTGCGACGGCACCAACACTCTCCTTAGGGCCTTTGGCGAAACGGCGTTGGAGCGCGGCTCCGAAGCTAGCTATCGCCGCGATCGTCAGGCCAACGATGTTGGTTGTGAGGCAGGCTCGGCAGGCGTTACAGCAAGCCGTTGCGACGGGGGCTTGTTCGCCGTACTTCGCGGCGGCTTGTCCGACGCGGCCCGTCCAAATGTCCTTCACGTTCAAAGTGTAGGTGCGGAAGGGGGCGCGGGCGTGAACCCGCGCCGCAATTGCGACTGCTCTAGCTTCTTAATGCGTGGGGCGGTCACACCGTGGCATTTCGCCAAAGACCCTTAGTAGCCGGCGGCGACCGCTTCCATCTCGTGGAGGCGCGAGAGCCGATTCAGCGCTTCGACTTCGATCTGGCGGACGCGTTCGCGGGTGATGCCGAGCGTCTTGCCGATCTGCTCGAGCGTCCGTGGGTCGGCGTCGTCGAGGCCGTAGCGGAGGATGATCACGTTCCGGTGGCGATCCGGTAGCGAGCGAAGAGCATCTGCGAGCGTCTGTGAGCGCAGGCTGTCTTCGACGAGCTCGTCGGGGAGGGGGCCGTCGCCGGACACGAAGTCACCCACGACCGCGTCATCCTCGTCGCCGATCGGCGCGTCGAGTGAGGTCGCCCGCGGCGCGGCGCGCACCTCCTTTGCCTGGTCGAGCGGAAGGTTTGCCTCGATCGCGATCTCTTCGAGCGTCGGCTCGCGGCCGAGCTGCGTCCAGAGGGAGCGCTCGGCGCGGTTCATCTTGTGCAGGCGCTCGACGATGTGCACCGGCATCCGGATCATCCGCGCCTTGTCGGCGAGTGCGCGCGCGACGGCCTGGCGGATCCACCAGGTCGCGTAGGTCGAGAACTTGTAGCCGCGGCGCCAGTCGAACTTCTCGACGGCGCGGATCAGGCCGAGCGTTCCCTCCTGGATCAGGTCGAGGAACGGCAGGCCCTGATTCCGGTAGTTCTTCGCGATCGAGACGACGAGGCGGAGGTTCGACTGGATCATCCGCTGCTTCGCGAGCCGGTCGCCGCGCTCGATCGCCTTCGCAAGCTCGACCTCCTGGGCTGCGGTCAGGAGCGGATGGCGGCCGGCCTCGCGCAGGAAGAGCTGCAGGGCGTCGGTCGTCGTCTCCCAGGAGAGCGAGATCGGCGGCGGCGCCGGCAAGGCTGCGGGTGCCGGTTCGCCGTCCTCGAGCACGTCGTTGACGACGTCGGCGCCGCGCTTTTCGAGCTCGCGGTAGACCGCGTCGGTCTCGAGCGGGTCGAGCCGTAGCGGCTCGAGCACCTCGTTGAGCTCGGATTGGCGCACGGTGCCGCGTTCTTCAGCGGCTTCGACGAGTCGTTGCAGGTCTTCGGAGAGCAGCAGAATGTCTGGCTCGCTCGTCACCCGGAGAGTCCTTACCCCGGTGCCGCCTCGGCCGAAACGTCGAAAACGTCGGCCTTGGGCCGGTGCACGATAATGCGTGTTAGGTCAAGTCGCGATCGAAACGGCGCAACGACCTGGTTCTCCCCAGGCCGACAGGCCAGGTGTGGAAATGTGGATGAATGGTTGCGCGCAAAGAGCGCGGTTTTCGCTCTGCGGCTGCCTTGAAGAGCCGGTTGACGGCCACTAGATTTCCCCTTGCACCGAGCACGGGGCGCGAGTAGATCGAAGCCCAGCCGGGAGGCCGTAGCCGCAAGGCAAAGGTCAGCCGGTCGGGGGGACGAAAGCGTTACCGGCTCGGTGAATTTTTTTGGTCCCGCAGCCCTACGCAGCCCGGCTCGGTCCGCGGCAACAGGCGCCGGCTAGCGCGGGAAGAGCGTCAGCTGCAACCCGTCGGGAGACTCGACACGGGCGTTCGTGTCGCCCCACGGAGTCGGCCGATCCAGCGCGACGAGCGTGCCGCCGGCAGCGGCGAGCCGCCCGGCAGCCGCCTCGCTGTCTCCGACCTGGAGCGCGAGCCGGACCTGCCCCGTGACACGCCTCCCCACCTCGACCTCGTCGACGAACGCCGCCTGCGGCTCGTCGAGGAGCTCGAGCGTCGCGCGGCCGGCCTCGAGCAGAACGACGCGTCCGCGCTCCGAGCTCCAGTCCGCAAGCTGCCCGAGCCCGAGTGCGTCGCGGTAGAACGCGAGGGCCTCGTCGAAGTCGGCAACGGTGAGTGCGACGCGGAGCTCGCTGATCTCCCCCACGTCCTCTGCAACGTTTCGCGGCCGCAATCGCTTCCCGTCGCAAACTGCGCCCTTTTCGATTTGGACAGGGCTTGAACGTCCGTGTCGGTTCTGTAGATTCCCCTCTGCGCCGAGCACGGAGCGCGAGTAGGTCGAAGCCGAGCCAAGGGGCCGTACGCGCAAGCGGAAAGCCAAAGGGTTCGGTGGACGGAAGTGTCACCGGCTCGGCGAATTTTTTTGGTCCCGCTTCTTTCTAGAGCAAGCAGCACGATTTGCTAGCTGCTGCTGTCTGAGCTGGAAACTGTGCAAAGAGCACGTTTTCCAGTTTTCAACCTCTTGCACGCGACTCGGCAACGGCCTAATGTCGTTCTTGCACCGAGCACGGGACGCGAGTAGGTCGAAGCCGGGCCTGGGGGCTGTACGCGCAAGCGGAAAGCCAACGGGTACGGGGGACGAAAGCGTCACCGGCTCGGTGAATTTTTTTTGCCCTTTAGAGAATCCATTGACGCTGCTCTAGACTCCGTCGCGATGCGCCTGCCCGCCTTCAGCCACGGCGTGACGTCGTTTCTCTGGGCGCTCGGCTTCGCCGTCTTCATCTGGATCGGCGGCGAGTCCGTCGGGATGTCCCGCGCGACGGCGGTCGTGATCGCAGCCGTTGCCGGCTGCGCGATCTTCCTCTACGTCCGGCTCTACGGCGAAGACGATCCCCGCCGGCCCTGGTGAGAGTCGGAGAGGGCGTCGAGCAGGAAGTCGGTGAAGTCGCGGCCGAGCATCTCCTCTAGCCGCGCGCGCGGTGGCACGGGCTGAGGGCGAGGCTCTTTTTCTTCGATGGTCTGGGTTGTTGACGGCATGTTCAAAGGATCGGCGCGCGCGAGGCCCATGCCTCATCCCTCGCGGTAGGGGTTAAAGCGGGTTTCGCCGGTCACTCGACCGAGGGGGCAATCAGCCCAGCGTGAGCCGGCGAGCGTCGAAGCTCGCGGAGTAGAGCTCGGCCGTGAACGCCTCGATCGTGGACGCCGCGTCTGCCTTGAAGACATGCCGGACGACGCCGATCTCACGGTCGTTGTGGAACGGCAGGTCGAGGTGTTGCTGCGTGACGAGGTTCACCGAGATGCGCTTGCAGGCCGGGCACTCGACGGCGACGCCGACGCGTCCGTGCGGCCCGCTTTCGGTCAGCACGCGAAACGCGGACGGGAACACCGGCCTCGGGCGATCTTCCGGCCAGCAGTAGAAGCTCCACGGCCACTCCCCCGCCCTGATCTTCTGCGCAGCGAGCTCGGTCAGCTCGGCTGCAACAGAGTCGACGTGCGAGGTCATCAGGTTGAGGAAGCCGCGCTCCTCTTCGAGCCCGAGCGGCGCGAGGTCGAGGTCGTCGTGAGCGACGAGGCCGGGATGCTCGTCGCCGCAGCCGCATGCGAAGACGATGCGGTAGACGGCGGGATGATGCGGGCCCGGCAGCTCCTCGAGCCGGCGGAAGCCCGAAAGTCGCACCGAGGTCTTACCGTGCTTGGGGCACGAGAGCCGGTAGCTCGATGTCAGCGCGTCGTACACCGTGCTGTCATAACGGACGACGCGGACGGTGCGTTGCGAGGGGCTAGCGTCGGAGGTACCGCAGCTCGTGGCTGAATCCCGCCAGCAACCCCGGGCCGGCCTCGTTGACGCTCAGAGCGATCCGGATCGTCGAGCGGCCGTGTGGAAGAGCCGAGGCCGTGAACACGGCGGTCGAGCTCGTGCCGAGGCGGAAGTGCTTCAACGTCACCCAGCGGCCCCTCACGAGTCGCTGCAGCTGCACGGAACGGCCGATCAGCTGAACGCCGGCGGAGACGCGGGTCTTGAGCCGTGCCTGGCGCAGCGGGGTCAGGGTGACTGCCGGCGCGACTCCGACGGCTGCCGACCCGGATGTGCCGCCGTTCGCGATCGCCTCGTAGGTCGTGCCGATGTGCGGACGCGCGTAGAAGACGTAGCTGCCGCCGGTGCGGGTCAAGGTGGTGCCGACCTGTGTGAACGAGCTCGCCCCGTACGGCTCGGCCAGGATCGTGACCGAGACGCCAATCGCGCCACCGGTGACGATGCCGGAGAGCGCCACCGGGCTGCCGTGCACAACCTTGAGGGCGTGCGCCCTCAGCGTCAGCGCGGGCAAGGTCGCGAACGTCACGTCCGGTCCGTACGTCGTCCCGGCAGAGCTCGTCGCGTCGAGACGGTAGTGATAGGTCGTTCCGGGAGCGAGGCTCCCGACCGGCGCGCTCACCGCGACGGCCGAGGTGCCGGCGCCGATCGTCTCCGGCGGTGTCTTCGACCCGTAGCCGGTGCTCGTGCCGTACTCGAACGTCCAGCTTGTCGTCAGCCCGTCCGGGTTGACGGCGCCCATCAACGTCGCGCCGGTCACGCTCGCGCTCTGGGCGCCCTGCGTCTGGACGGCCGGCGGCGCGGACGTGGTGAAGGCCTGGTTCGCGCCGAAGCTCGTGCCCGAAGAGTTGGACGCGACGAGGCGATAGTCATAGGTCGTGCCGGGCGCGAGGCCGTCGACCTCGATCGACTCGCTCACGGGCTTCGTCCCCGAGCCGGCGTTCTTGACGGCCGTGTTCGTGCCGTAGCCCGTCGTCGTCCCGAACTGGAAGTACCACGTTGTCGCGTGTCCGTTCGGGTTGACGGTGCCGTTGAGGCGAACCTTCGTCGGAGCGACCGAGCTCGGGCCTTTCGTGCTCACCGTCGGCGACGCGGCCGCGGCGGCCGGAACAAGGGCGAGGGCGAGCGCGACCGCGGTCGCCGAGCCTGCGATAACAGCGAGCTGCCGTGCGGTCACGCTTTACGGGATACCCCTCGCCGGTTAGGACGCTGCAAGCAAAACGGAAACTTTCGTGTCGCCTGCAGGCGATCGGCTCACGCTCAGCCTGAGCAAGTGACGACGACGGCGCCGTCGATGCGATGGATGATGCGAATCTCGGCGGACGAGGTGGCACCATCGCCCGCGACGTCAATGCCTCGGCCGAGCTCGGGTACCGTCGCGCGTGCAGCAGCGTCACCGTGTTTGCAGGTCATCGTGCCACCGCTATGAGCACCCTTCGCCGGCAGAGTGACGGTCGTCGGTGCCGAGAAGAACCGGTCGCTGCCGCAGCCCGCTAACAGCAGCGAGACGCCAACGATTGCAGCAGCGCGTCGGGCCACAAAAAACACTACGCCGCTCGCGCCGCCAACGTCACACGCCGAAGCAGTCTTGCAAGGGCAAAGACCGTGGTCTGCGCCACTGTTCAGGGATGACGCTTGAGCCCACCACTCAAGATGAGACGGCGTGCAAGAGCGACGACTCCACGGCCGACGGCATCGAGGGCCACCACACCGGCGAGCATGAGCGCCAAGACGACGGCGGGTGCGCCACCCTCCCGGTCACCTTGGGCGCGTCCGAACACGACTGCCGCGACGCCGAGGAGACATGCCGCGGTGAAGAGCGCTCGGCCGGGTTGAGAGAGCCGAAGCCAACAGCCGAGCCATCGCCAATAGCGTCGCAACAAAGCCACGCGCGAATTCTAGGTGAGGTGGACGAGCGCCATCCTTCCACCAGTGTCCACGATGGCTCTGAGCGCAATAGCTTTTCGGGATGCGAACACGCCTGTCTTTGCTCGCCATCACGAACAGCGCCCGCCTCCGAACAAACCCGAGTCAATGAGCCCTCCCGGCTCGCGGGCGGCCACCCTATGCACAGCCACGATAGGCGGCGACGCAACAACCGCAAGCATCATTTTCGCACCCTCAGTGACGAGGATGCGCGCCTGCTCCCGTCGTCGAGACGGCAGCGGCGAGAAGCGGCGAGACCGACGCCTGACAAGCAGCCTTGTTCGGGGCATACTGAGGCCAATGGCTGAGTCGTTGACGTTGACCGCCGTCTTCACACCGGACGAGAACGGTTGGACGATGGCGCAGCTTGCTGAGTGGCCTGCCGTAGTCACTTGCGGACGGACGGTTGAAGAGGCCCGTGAGCTACTCCTCGATGCGGCGCGCGAGCTGATTGCGTCCTATCGTGACGAGGGGCGCGACCCGCCGATCGGTGGCGGACATGCGGAGCAGGTCACGATCGACCTTGCTGCTGCTTGAAGCGGCTCGACCTCGAGCGCCATCTCAGCTCTCAAGGCTGCCGCCCGGTTCGCGAGGGCGCCAAGCACACCGTGTGGGTAAATCCTGCGCGTGACCTCCGCACGACGGTTCCACGCCACCGCGAGATTCCGCTCGGTACGGCCCGTGCTATTTGTCGACAACTTGGCATCGCGCCTCCGTCCGGCCAGCGCTAGGTCGGCCAGGGGCCAGGGCGTTGCCATGCGCGAGCGTCCGTTGCCCCTGAACAAAGACGAAGGCGATTGAACCTGCGCTGCTCGCCGCGCTAGTACTCGATCAGTGCGTGCAGGTCGAGCTCGGAAAGCTTTCCGCGGCCGCCGAGGAACGTGAGCTCGATGATGAAGCAGGCGCCGACGACCTCGCCGCCGAGCTGGTGGACGAGCTTGCAGATCGCCTCGACCGTCCCACCGGTCGCGAGCACGTCGTCGTGGATCACGACCTTCGAGCCCTTCGGAATCAGATCCGGGTGCAGCTCGAGTGAGTTCTCTCCGTACTCGAGCACGTAGCTCGCGCTCACCGTCTCCGGCGGCAGTTTGCCCGGCCGGCGCGCAGGCACGAAGCCGCAGCCGGCGGCGTTCGCGATCGCGGCGCCGAGGATGAAGCCGCGCGCCTCTGCGCCGAGCACGAGATCCGGCTTCTTCTCCTTCACCCACGCCGCGAGCTCCTGGATCGTCGCTTCGAGCGCCTCGCGGTCCGCGAGCAGCGGCGTGATGTCCTTGAACCCCACGCCTGGTGTCGGGAAGTCGGGAACTTCCCGGATCTTCGACTTGAGATCCACGGCCTACGCCCCCGCCACGTCGCGCACTTCGCGCCACAGCAGAAGTGCGGTCAGCTCCTGTGCAAGCTCGGCGAGCGCCTGCAGGTCCTGGAGGCCTGCGTTACGCCGCTCGGCACTGCGTGACCGGAGCGCCGGCGCGACGAGCTGCTCGAGCAGCGCTGCCTCGCGGTCGGTCGCCGTGCGGAAGGTGCGAAGGTGGCGAGCGTCGACGCCGTAATGGGTCAGCTGCGAACAGACCGCCGCGACGTCGGCGTCGCTCTCGGGGTAGCGCTTCTCGTTCCCCGAGCCGTACGGCGAGAGCAGGCCGAACGACTCGAGATCCTTGGCGAAGTCGGCCCTGATCCCGGCGCGCCGGCAGAGCTCGTCGAGGTCGATCTCCTGGACGCGCTCGGTGACGCCGGCGGGCCGGCGGCGCTTGCGCTCGACGACGCCCGGCGCGGAGAGCTCGTCCTTGATCACGCGCAGCGGCAGGAACTCGTCGCGCTGCAGGCGCAGGATCGTCGTCAACCGCTCGAGATCGTCCTCGGTGAACAGGCGATAGCCGCCGCGCGTACGCTGCGGCGTCAGCAGGCCTTCATCCTCGAGGAAGCGGATCTTCGAGATCGAGATGTCCGGGAACTCGTCCGAGAGCCGGCGCACGACCTCGCCGATCCGGAGCATGCGTCCTGTGCCGACGGCCGCGCTCATCGTTCGACGAAGGTCAGTCGGTACTTGCCGATCTGGAGCTCGTCGCCGTTTTCGAGCGACTGGCTGTCGATCCGCTGCCGGTTGACGAAGGTGCCGTTCAGCGAGCCCTGGTCTTCGACGACGAAGCGGCCGTTCCGCTCGATCAGGACCGCGTGGTTGCGGGAGACGGTGACGTCGTCGAGGAAGACCTCGCACTCGGGCGAGCGCCCGATGCGCGTGTGCTGGCCTGCCGGCCGGAAGGTCTCCCCCGCCCTGCCGCCGCCGGAGCGCACGACGAGCGCCGGGCCTTCGAGGCCCTCGACGGGGTCGTTCGCGAGCTCGCCGACCTCCTCGGGCGAGAAGGTCTGCGTCGTCTCGCCGCCGGCCTCGCCCTTCTCGAGCAAGGCACCGCAGCGCGAGCAGTAGTTGGCGGTCTCCGGGTTCTGAAAGCCGCACTCGGAGCAGTAGACATGCTGCAAGAGCTCTAGCCTTCCGGCGAGGTCTTCCCGGTCAAGATCTCGGTCAGCCGCGCGACGTCGACCTCGTCGAGCACGCTGCGGCCGCCGGAGCGCTGCAACCGTGCGACGAGCTCGGCGCGGAGGATGTCGATCTTGCCGTGCAGGATGCGCCGCTCGTAGCTGACCTGGCGCTCCTGCGCTTCGAGTTCGTCCTTGAGCTGCTTGAGCTGCTCGTCGTTGAGCGAGCCGAGATCAGGGAGGGGTTCCATGGCGCCTTTCCGTCGCGGTCGACCGGGCTCACGGATTGAAGCGGACCGGCCCGGCAACCGTCAACCTCAACTTGAGAATTCAGGCTCCCGAGTTCCGGCTGTGCCCCCGATCTCCTCCCCGGCCGCGACCGCCTCGACGAACGCTTCGAGCTCCCGCACGAGCTCTTCCGACTGTTCCTCGGTCTCGCCCTCGCCGTAGACGTGGACGACGGGCTCGTCGGCGTCAGGGCGCGCCTGTACCCAGCCGCGCTCCTCGAAGACCTTGATCCCGTCGAGCAGGTCGACGTGGGCGTCGGCGTAGCGCTCGTTCAGGAGACGCATCACCGTTCCCTTCGCCGCCCAGGGGCACGGCACCTCGTGGTGAACGAGCGTCGGGCGCGGCAGCTCGCCGACGAGCTCCGAGACCGGACGGCCCGCAGGTGCGAGCAGCTGCAGCAGGTAGCAGAGCGCCGCCATCGAGTCGTACGCGGGTAGAAACGACGGGAAGATGTAGCCGCCCGCTCCCGCGCCTGCGAAGACGACTTCCGGCTCACTCGCCGCGAGCGTGAGGCTCGACAGCGCCGCCGGCGTGCGCACGACCTCCAGTTTCTCGGCGACCTCCTCGACGCGGCTCGTCATCGTGACCGGCACCACGACCTTCCCGCTCTGCCCGTTCCTGGCGAGGAGGCGCACGTAGAGGAGCATCGCGAGATCGAGCGGGACCGAGCCTCCGGTCTCGTCGATCAGGTAGAGCCGCTCGCCGGCTCGGTCGAAGACGACGCCGAGATCTGCGCCGACCGTGTTCACGAGCGAACGCGTGCGTGCGAGCATGCGGTCACGCTCCTCGCGCAGCGAGTCGCCCTCGAGCTCGATCGGGTGAGCGGTGATCGCCTCGACCCCGAGCCGCCCGAGCAGCAGCGGCAGGACGACGGCAGTCGACGAGTATCCGTAGTTGACGACGATGCGGAACTCGCGCGCGCGGATCGCGTCGAGATCGGACGCAGCGAGCAGCGCGTCGGCGTAGCGCTCGCGCACCTGCACCGGATAGGTGATGTCCCCCACCTCGGCAAACGGGACGCGGCGGAGCTCGCGGCGGGCGTAGTGCCGCTCGACCTCCCGCTGGAGCGCCGGCGAGATCGAGATGCCGGGCGACTCGAAGATGCTGACCCGGATCGCCTCCGGGTCGGTCGGCGACGACCCGACGTGGAAAGCGGCTTCGAGGCTCCGGGCGTTCAGCCAGTGCTTGCCGACGGGCGCCGGCAGCGTCTCGAGGTCTTCGACCTGGATGCCGGCGCCGTTCAGGCCGATCATCACCGCGCGCTTGACGAGCCGGTACGCGGCCGCGCTCTCGCGGGTCGCGACGACGCGCGAGCCGCGCTTCAGCGCCGCCCCGAGCGAGGCGCCGAGCAGGACGCCCACCTCCGGGGTCGCGTCGACGTTCACGAGCCCCGTCACCTGGTTGCCGGTGAAGAGGCGCGTCGCTGCGCGCGACTCCCAGATCAGGCTCTCGTGGAGCTGCGCGCCCGCCTCGACCTCCTTGTAGGGATAGATGCGCACGCCGCTGTGCACGACCGACTCGTTGCCGACGACGACCTCGTCGCCGATCGCGACGCCCTCGTGCAGCCGCGCATGCGTGCGGATGTCGCAGTTGCGGCCGACCACCGCACCTTCGACGATCGCCGCGCGGCCGATGTACGTGCCGGCGTCGATGATCGAGTGCGTGATGCGCGCGTTTTCGCGCA
>DASYAO010000106.1:0-12504 GCA_036501285.1 Gaiellaceae bacterium | reverse complement strand
GAGGGTCTCCGGCGTCGCAAAGTGCACGCCGGGGATCAGCGGTTCGAACGGCGCCTGCTTCGACGGCTGGCCCGTGATCGAGAGCGCGCCCATCGTGCGGCCGTGGAAGGAGCCTTCGAGCGCGACGAAGTCCGTCTTCTCGGTCGCCTTGCGCGCCCATTTCATGGCGGCCTCGACCGCTTCGGTGCCGGAGTTGCAGAAGAACGCGTGTGCGCCGCCGAAGCGCGACGAGAGGCGCTCGGCGAGATGCTCCATCGGCTCCGTCGAGTAGAGGTTCGACACGTGCCAGAGCCGTGCGAGCTGGGCGCGCGCTGCTTCGAGCGGTGCGGGGTGGCAGTGACCGAGGCTGACGACGGCGATCCCGGCGATCAGGTCGAGGTAGCGCTGGCCGTCGTCGGCGATCAGCCACGTGCCCTCGCCGTCGACGAACGTGACCGGAAAACGCGCGTACGTCGGCAGGAGCGGTGTACCCGTGAGAACGCTCATGTGGTCACCATCGTCCGGCCGATGCGCGCGGAAACTCCGCCGCGCACTGCAGTCACGGCAGCGGCGAGCTTCGGGATGATCCCGCCCTCGAGCGTGCCCCCCGTGAGTAGATCGCTCGCGGCGTCGACGCCGATCCGGTGAACGACCTTGCCGTCGATCATCAAGCCGTCGACGTCGGTGATGAAGACGATTCTCGCCGCAGCCAGGCCAACTGCGAGCGCAGCCGCCGCGTCGTCGGCATTCACGTTCAGAGGTCCTTCGGCAAGTGGCGCGACGACCGGGATCTTGCCGGCCTCGAGTGCATCGACGATCGCCTGCGGACGCGACGGGAGCGCATTCCCCACCAGCCCGAGCTCGGGCACCGGCTCGGCGAGCATCCCGATCTCGTCGCCGAAGAGCGGCACCGCGCTCTCGCCAAGGGTTTTGCAGAGCTCTGCGTTGACGGCCGCGAACGAGGCG
Source organism: Gaiellaceae bacterium (assembly GCA_036501285.1). Classification (GTDB taxonomy): domain Bacteria; phylum Actinomycetota; class Thermoleophilia; order Gaiellales; family Gaiellaceae; genus PALSA-600. Next base: position 11,559 of record DASYAO010000106.1, on the reverse strand, counting down.
CGCACGATCTTCATGGCCGCCGGGCTTGTCACCCGTCGGCCATCGACGAACTCGACGGGGATGCCGGCGCGCTCCATCTCGCTCGAGATCTGCGGGCCGGCGCCGTGCACGACGCAGACCTTCCCGTGGTCGAGCGCAATCTTGACGTTCGCGTTCAAGGCCGCACCTCCGACCTTCACCACGTTGATCACGTGCGGTAATCCGCGTTGATGCGGACGTAGTCGTAGGAGAGATCGCTCGTCAGGTAGCCGGCGCTGCCGGAACCGAGGCCGAGGTCGAGGTCGATCGTGCACGACGGCCCGGAGACGTCGGGCTCGACGTCGGTCGGCGCGCCCTTGTCGAGCACGACCGAGCCGTTGTAGCGGAGCGTGATCTTCTCGGCGTCGACCGACGCGTAGCCGCCGTTCCACGGCGCCGATCCGGCAGCCATCAGCACGCGGCCCCAGTTCGCGTCGTGACCGAAGAGCGCCGTCTTCACGAGCGGCGAGGTTGCGATGCGGCGCGCGATCGCCTTGGCCTGCACGTCGTCGATCGCACCGGTGACGTTGATCTCCGCGAGAACGGTGATCCCCTCGCCGTCGGCGACGACCTGGCGCGCGAGATCGGCGCACACGTCGCTCAGTGCGGCGGTGAATGCGGCGTCGTCGCGTGCGGCACCCGACACGCCGTTCGCGAGCAGGATCACGCAGTCGTTCGTCGAGGGCTCGCCGTCGACCGAGATCGCGTTGAAGCTCTGCTCGACTGCCGGGCGCAGGAACTCGATCGCCTCGTCCGGCTCGAGCGGATAGTCGGTCGTGACGATCGCGAGCATCGTCGCGAGGTCGGGGTGAATCATCCCGGAGCCCTTCGCCATCCCACCGACCTTGAATGCATCGCCGGCGACGGCGGTCTTCGGCCGCGTGTCGGTCGTCATGATCGCCTCGGCGGCTTCGTCGCCGCCGTCGGCCGAGAGCGCGTTCGCAGCGGCTTCGAGACCGGGCAGCAGCTTGTGCATCGGCAGCCGGGTGCCGATGACGCCGGTCGAGAGCGGCAGCACCTCTTCGGCGGTGATTCCGAGATGGCGCGCCGCCTCGGCCGTCGTTGCGAGCGCGTCGAGCACGCCGCGCTCGCCGGTCGCCGCGTTCGCGACGCCGGAGTTGATCACGATCGCCTGCGGCTGGGCGAGCGAGAGGTGCTCGCGACAGACCTGCAGACACGCCGCCTGCACCTTGTTGCGCGTGAACATCGCGGCGCCGACCGCAGGCGCGGTCGAGCGCACCAGCGCGAGGTCGAGCCGCTCGCGTCGGCGGATGCCGACCGCGACGCCCGACGCCTCGAAGCCCATCGCGGCGGTGACGCTCATACGCGCACCCCCTGCAGGCGAAGCCCTTCCGTCTCCGGCAGCCCGAGAGCGAGATTCGCGTTCTGCACCGCCTGGCCGGCAGCGCCCTTGCCGAGGTTGTCGAGCGCACAGATGACGACCGTCGTCTCGCCGTTATGGAAGACGCCGATCTCCGCGGCGTCCGTTCCCTGTACGCGCGCGAGCTCGGGCACGACGCCCTCGGGTAGCACGCGCACGACCGGGCTCGCCGCGTACGCCGCTTCGAGCAGCGCCCGCGCGTCGGCGCCCGTCTGCACGTAACACGTCGCGAGCAATCCACGACGCATGGGGAGCAGGTGCGGCACGAAGGCGATCGGGTGGCCGAGCCCCTGCTCGATCTCGGGCGCGTGGCGATGTCCCTCGACCGCATACGGCGAGAAGTTCTCGAGCACGAAGCCCGCATGCGTGAACTCGCGCAGACCCCGTCCGGCCCCCGTCATGCCCGTCTTCGAATCGACCACAACCTGCCCGTCGATCGCATCGTGCAGCGGCCAGAGGGCGAGCAGCGCCGCCGTGGCGTGGCAGCCGGGGTTCGCAATCAGGCGGCTGTCCGCCGGCGCGACCTCGGGCAGGCCGTACGACCACGCGCCGGGCGCGATGCCGTACCACTCCTTCGCCACCGTCTCGTCGCGTAGGCGGTGCGCGCCCGAGAGGTCGATGACGACCCGGTCGGACGGTGGCTTGAACGCGGCCGCCTCCTCGTTCGAGAGGCAGAGGAAGAGCAGGTCGGCGCCGCTCGCCGCCGCCTCGGCATTCGAGACGAAGGCGGGAAGCGTTCCGTTCAGGCGCGGGTCGAGGCTCGACGGTGCCCTGCCGGCCTGGGAGTCCGAGCCGAGGGCCAGTACCTCGATCGAGGGATGCCCGAGCAGCCGGTCCAGCGTCTCCTGGCCCGTATATCCCGCCGTACCAAGGATTGACGCCGTCGCCATTTGCGTATTATGCACGATTGTGGCATCTATGCAACAGCTCGTGCTCGAGGACGGCACCGTCTTCCCGGGCGTCGGGGTCGGCGCGGCGGGCGTCGCCGCGGGCGAGGCCTGCTTCACGACGGCGATGACGGGCTACGAGGAGGCGGTCACCGACCCCAGCTACGTCGCGCAGGTGCTCTGCTTCTCGTATCCGCTGATCGGCACTTACGGCGTCGACGAGGCGCGGATGGAATCGGAGCGCGTGCAGTGCGAGGGTGTCGTGATGCGCGACGTGCGTCCGGAGTTCGCAGCGTGGCTGCGCGAGCAGGGCGTCGTCGCGCTTGCGGGCATCGACACGCGCTCGCTCGTGCGCCGCATCCGCGACGAAGGCGTCGTGCGCTGCGCGCTCGGCGACGCGCCGGTCGACGAGCTGCACGCGCGTGCGCTCGCCGAGCCGCCGATCGACGGACGCCCGCTCGACCGCAAGGTCGGCGCGAGTGAACCGTCCTCGACCGGGAGCGGGGCGCGTGTCACCGTGGTCGATCTCGGGTCGAAGCGGTCGATCCCGCGCCGGCTCGCAGACGCCGGGCTCGAGGCCTATGTCGTGCCCGGCGACTGGAACGCCGACGCGATTCTCGAGTCGAAGCCGAAGGCGGTGCTGATCGCGAACGGCCCCGGCGATCCGGCCGTGTTCACCGACCAGGTCGAGACGATCAAGAACCTGCTCGGCCGCGTGCCGCTCTTCGGCGTCTGTCTCGGCCACCAGCTGCTCGGGCTCGCGCTCGGCCACGACACGTTCAAGCTCCACTTCGGCCATCGCGGCGCGAATCACCCCGTGCAGGACGTGAAGACAGGCCGCGTCCTCGTCACCGTGCAGAACCACGGCTTTTGCGTCGCCGCGGAGGACGACGCCGCGTACGTGTCGCTGAACGACGGCACCTGCGAGGGCTTTCACGGCGACGGCTACGACACCGTGCAGTTCCATCCCGAGGCCGCGCCGGGCCCGCTCGACGCCCTTCCCTTCTTCGAAAGACTGGCCGACGCTTGCCGAAGCGCGCCGACCTTCGCTCGATCCTGATCCTCGGCTCCGGCCCGATCCGCATCGGGCAGGCGTGCGAGTTCGACTACTCCGGCGCGCAGGCGTGCCGCGTCCTGCGTCGCGAGGGTTTCCGCGTCGTGCTCGTCAACTCGAACCCGGCGACGATCATGACCGACCCCGAATGGGCTGACGCGACCTACCTCGAGCCGCTGGACGCGGAAACGGTCGCCGAGGTGATCGAGAAGGAGAAGCCCGATGCGATCCTCCCGACGCTCGGCGGGCAGACCGCGCTCAACCTCGCCGTCGAGCTCGCGTCGTTCGCGCGCGAGCGCGGGATCGAGCTGATCGGGGCCGATCTCGACGCGATCAACCGCGCCGAAGATCGCGAGCTCTTCCGTCAGACCGTGCACGCCGCCGGCATCCCGACGCCGCGCTCGATCGTCGCGCACGACGCCGACGTCGAGTTTCCGCTTCCCGCGATCATCCGACCGGCGTTCACGCTCGGCGGCACCGGCGGCGGGATCGCCTTCACCGAGGACGAGCTCCGACGCGCGATCGCACACGGACTCGAGATGAGCCCGGTCAATCAGGTGCTCGTCGAGGAGTACCTCGCGGGCTGGCAGGAGCATGAGCTCGAGGTGATGTGCGACGCGCGCGGCAACGCCGTCGTCGTCTGCTCGATCGAGAACCTCGATCCGATGGGGGTTCACACCGGCGACTCGTGGACGATCGCGCCGCAGCAGACGCTGCCCGACCGCATGTACCAGCAGTTGCGCGACGCGGCGTTCGCGACAGCGCGCGCGGTCGGCGTCGCGACGGGCGGTGCGAACGTTCAGTTCGCGGTGAACCCGGAGGCAACCGAGTACCGCGTGATCGAGATGAACCCGCGCGTGTCACGGTCGTCGGCGCTCGCGTCGAAGGCGACGGGCTTTCCGATCGCGAAGCTCGCGGCACTGCTCGCGGTCGGCTTCACGCTGGACGAGTTGCCGAACGACATCACAGGCAAGACGACAGCCGCGTTCGAGCCGGCGCTCGACTATGTCGCGATCAAGGCGCCGCGCTTCGACTTCGAGAAGTTCCCGCTCGCGACACCGCGGCTCGGCGCCGAGATGCGCGCGGTCGGCGAGGCGCTCGGTCTCGGCCGCACGTTTGGCGAGGCGTTCATGAAAGCGCTCGTCGGCCGCGAGGCGCCGCCGGTCGACTTCCCCGCGAATGACGATGAGTTGCTCGAGCGCGCATCCCAGCCGGTTCCCGAGCGCTGGGATCTCCTGCTCGAGTGCGCGCGACGCGGGCTCGACCGCCCCGGCATCCATCCGTACTTCGCGGCGCGGCTCGGCGAGGTCGCGAACGCGGGGCGGCCGAAGGGCAAGCCGGCGCGTCTCGCCGTCGACTCGTGCGCCGGGGAGTTCGAGGCGCGCACGCCGTACTACTACGTCACCCACGAGGGCGACGACGAAGGCCCGGAGCCGTCGGGCAAGGCGGTGATCGTGCTCGGCGCCGGCCCGAACCGCATCGGCCAGGCGATCGAGTTCGACTACTGCTGCGTCCACGCGACGCAGGCGCTGCACAAGCTCGGCTACGAGGCGGTGCTCGTCAACTCGAACCCGGAGACGGTCTCGACCGACTACGACACGAGCGACCGGCTCTACCTCGAGCCGCTCGTCGAGCAGAACGTCCTCGACGTCTGCGCGCTCGAGCAGCCCGTCGGTGTCGCCGTCAGCTTCGGCGGCCAGACGCCGCTCAGGCTCGCGCCGGCGATCGCGGCGGCGGGCTATCCGCTGCTCGGCGATCCGCTCGCGGCGATCGACACCGCCGAGCACCGCGGTCTCTTCGCGAAGCTCGCCGGCGACCTCGCGCCGGAGTGGGGGGAGGCCGAGAACGTCGACGAGGCGCGAGAGGTCGCGGAGCGGATCGGCTTCCCGGTGCTCGTGCGCCCGCACTACGTGATCAGCGGCCGGGGCATGCACGTCGCGCACTCGGCGGAGGACCTGCGCGAGGTCGGGCCCGCGCTCGTCGACCATTACCTCGAAGGCGCGCTCGAGCTCGACGTCGACGCGCTCTGCGACGGCGAGACGGCGTGGGTCGCCGCCGTGCTCGAGCACATCGAGCCGACGGGCGTCCACTCGGGCGACTCGGCCTGCGTGCTGCCGGGCCCGTCGGTGTCGGAGGCGCTCGAGGTCGAGATCCGCGAGGTCGCATCGCGCATCGCGGGCGGTCTCGGAGCGAAGGGCCTGATCAACCTTCAGCTCGCGGTGCACCACGGCAAGCTCTGGGTGCTCGAGGCGAACCCGCGCGCGTCGCGCACGGTGCCGTTCGTGGCCAAGGCGACGCGTGTGCCGCTCGTCGAGCACGCGGTGCGGCTTCTGCTCGGCGAGAAGCTCGCCGCCCTCGGGCTGCCGGAACGCGCAACGCCCACGCGGGCGTGGGCGAAGGAGGCGGTCTTCCCTGCCGAACGCTTCCCGGGTGCCGCGACGCGGGGGCCCGAGATGCGCTCGACGGGAGAGGTGATGGCCGGCGGCGCTACCGCGCGCGAGGCATATCGCCGCGCGCTTCGCGCCGCCGGGAGGTCACGCAGCGGCGGCCAGATCGGGCCGCCGCTGCAGGTTGCGTAGCCGGTCGATCTCGCGCTCGAGCTCGCTCACGTCGGTTCCACGCAGGTCGAGCAGGTCGCGCACGAGCATCAGGCTCTTGAGTTGCAGCTTGAGCTCGCTCATGGTCACGCCGCCAGCTCCAGCACGACGTCGGCCGGAACCGCGTCACCCTCGGGACGCCGCTCGATCAACGTGGCCGAGACGATCGCCGCAAGGACGAGCATCGAGGCGAGGACGTAGAACCCGATCTGGAACCCGTGCGTCAGGGCGTTCGCCCCGAGGGCGGTCGCGCCCGGGTGCACGTTGACGTAGCTCTTCGTGAAGGACGTGGCGATCGTCGTGACCGCCGCGACGCCGATGGCGCCGCCGATCTGCTGGCTCGTCGTGAACAGGCCTGATGCGACGCCTGCGTCCTTCGTCTCGATGCCGGTGAGCCCGCCGATCACCATCGGGACGAACGAGAGCGCCATCCCGAGCCCCGCGATCGGCATCGCCGGGAACAGGTTCCAGAAGTAGTGGCCGTGCACCGGCAGCTGCGTGTAGTCGAAGACGCCGATCGCGGCGATCGTCAACCCGACCGGCAGCACCCGGCGGATGCCGAACCGCGTGACGAGAGCCTGCGCGAAGTTGGCGACCACGACGACCGTGAGCGCGAACGCGAGATAGGCGACGCCCGTCTGGAGCGGCGAGTAGTGCAGAACCTCCTGCATGTAAAGAGTCAGCAGGAAGAACTGTGAGTACATCGCCGTCGCGACGAGGAGCTGCGTCACGTTCGAGACGGCGAGTGTTCGCAGCCGGAAGAGCCGCATCGGCAGGAGCGGTGCGGGCGAGCGGAGCTCGAGCGCCACGAAGGACACGAGTAGCGCCGCGGAGGCCGTGAGGAGCTCGATCGTCGTGGCGCTTCCCCAGCCGTGCTGCGACGCGCGTGTCATCGCGTACACCATGAGCATCAGGCCGCCCGTGATCGTCGCTGCGCCGCGTGCGTCGAGGTGGCGGTGGCCGATGTCGGCTCGGCCCGCGCGAAGCAGGGCCGGTGCGGCGGCGAAGAGGAGCGCTCCGACGGGCAGGTTGACGTAGAAGATCCACGGCCAGCCGAGCGTCGAGGTGAGCAGGCCGCCGAGAAGGACGCCAACTGCGCCACCGCTGCCCGATGCCGCGCCCCAGATGCCGAGCGCGATGTTGCGCTCGCGCCCTTCGCGGAACGTCGTCGTCAGGATCGACAGCGCCGCGGGCGAAAGGAGCGCCGCGCCGAGGCCTTGAACTGCCCGTGCCGCGATCAGCGATCCGGACGACCAGGCGAGGCTGTCGACAGCCGAGCTCACGGTGAAGAGGACGAGGCCCGCCATGAAGAGGCGCCGGCGCCCGAAGAGGTCGGAGAGGCGTCCGCCGAGAAGGAGCGCGCCGCCGAAGAGGATCCCGTAGGCGGTGATCACCCACTGGAGGCTCTCCTGGCTGAAATTCAGGTCGGTCTTGATCGACGGCAGGGCGACGTTGACGATCGCGACGTCGAGGACGACCATGAACTGGGCCGCCACGACGAGGGCCAGGGTCAGCCACTTGCGGTCGACGTGTGCCGTTTCCGAGGGCGATACAATGGTTTGTGCAGTCATTCGCTTCCCTCCACAATCGTTGAACTGCACAACCATATCAGAAACCTACGGTGGAACGTGCTACAGTTTCGTGACATGAACCCGGTATCGAGCGAATCCCAGTCTCAGAGCCAGATCCAGGGGTGTTATCCGCCTGAGCTCGCGACCTGCCAGGTGCTCGTCCTCGGCAAGCTCGGCTACGCGATCAAGCGCCGGGCGATCGAGGCGCTCGAGGCCGACGGGGCGAGCCTCTACGACTTCTCGGTGCTCGGGGTGCTGGCACGTGGGGCCTGCGAGGGCCAGAACGCGCTCGCCGACATCCTCCAGCTCGACCGCAGCCAGCTCGTCGGTCTCCTCGACGGGCTCGAGGAGCGCGGCCTGATCGAGCGCCGCCGCGACCCGAGCGACCGCCGCCGCCACACCGTCAGCCTGACGGACGCGGGCGCGCGGGAGTTCGAGCGCGTGCGCGGGATCGTCAAGCAGATCGAGGCCGACTTCCTCGAACCGCTGAGCAAAGAGGAGCGGAAGACGCTCTACGAGCTGGCCCTGCGCGCACTCGCGCACCACGACGTTCGCTTCGACATCGGCAGCGAGATCAAGCTCGCTTCCTGATGGACCGCGCCGTCCTCGACGCGATCGACGGCGCCGCCGCAAGCGGCGAGCAGGTCGCGGTCGCGACGGTGGTGAGCACATGGGGATCGGCGCCGCGCCAGCCGGGTGCCAAGTACGTCGTCACCGAGGGCGGCCGCTACGTCGGCTCCGTCTCCGGCGGCTGTGTCGAGTCCGACGTCGCCGAGCGCGCGAAGAAGATCTTCGCCGGCGAGCCCGCGAACCTGATCCACTACGGCGTCTCCGACGACGACGCGTTCGAGGTCGGCCTCTCGTGCGGCGGCAAGATCGACGTCTGGCTCGAGCGCGCAGATCCCGCGCTCTGGGGCGAGATCCGCACCGTGCTCGAAAACGACGAGTACGCGATGCTCTTCACGAACACGGAGACCGGCGAGAAGCGGCTCGAGAAAGGCGTCCTCGAGCAGACGGGCCTTCGCGACGACGGCGTCTTCGCCGAGGTCGTCGAGGGGCCGCTGCGCGTGCTGATCTTCGGCGCACCCGAGGCGGCCGAGCATCTCTGCGCCTACGGCAAGCAGCTCGGCTGGCGCACGACGGTCGTCGACTCGCGCGCCGCGCTCGTCACGTCCGAACGGCTGCCGAGCGCCGACGAGATCATCAAGGCCTGGCCCGACGAGGTGCTCGACCGCATCGACGAGCGTACTGCCGTGGTCACGCTTTCGCACGAAGAGCGGCTCGACGTTCCTGCGGTCGCCGCTGCGATCCAGCGCGGCGCGCGCTACATCGGCGCGGTCGGCGCGAAGCGAACGGCCGAGCGCCGTCGTGCTGCACTTGTCGAGCAGGGTTTCTCCGGGGCCGAGATCGACCGCATCCACGGCCCTGCCGGACTCGACCTCGGCGGTCGCGCCCCGGCCCAGGTCGCGCTGGCGATCGCCGCGGAGATCGTCGCCGAGACCTCCGGCGGCGTGAAGAAGAAGAACGCCGCCGCAGTCGCCTGACGCGCGCTACGAAGGGCGCGTGCCGAGCTTGACCGTGACCGTGTGGTGCGTCGCTCCGCGCACGTAGGTCACCACGAGCTTGTCGCCGGGCTTGGCCCCGTCGATCACGCTCGAGAGATCGTCCGGCGAGCTGATCGTCGCCGAGCCGAGCTTCACGATCACGTCACCAACCTGGAGCTGAGCGCGGCTCGCGGGCGTGTTCTTCAGTACCTGTGCGATCCCGGCGCCCGGCGCAGCGGCCGGCGCCTCGACCGTGATCCCGAGGTAGGCGTGCGCAACGGGTTTGCCGGCGACGATCTGCGACACGACCGAACTGACGGTGTTCGACGGAATCGCGAAGCCGACACCGTTGCTCCCGCCGTTCTCGCTCTGGATCTGTGAGTTGACGCCGATCACGTCGGCGCTCGCGTCGATCAGCGGGCCGCCCGAGTTGCCATGGTTGATCGGCGCGTCGGTCTGGATCGAGTCGGTGATCGTGTAGTTGTTCGGCGCGTCCATCGTGCGATGGAGCGCGCTGACGATGCCGCTCGTCACGGTCTGCGGAAGCCCGAACGGGCTGCCGATCGCGATCACCGGATCGCCGACCTGGATATTCGACGAGTCGCCGAGCGTCAGCGGATGGATCAGCGACGACGGGGCCTTCACGTGGACGACGGCGAGGTCGGTCGAGCTGTCGGAGCCTACGACCTTGCCGACGAACGTCTGTCCGTTCCAGAACTGCACCTTGATCGCCGTCGCGCCCGAGACCACGTGCTGGTTCGTGACGATGTCACCGTTCTTGTCGTAGAGGAAGCCCGAGCCTTCGGCCTGGCTCGAGCCGCCGAACTGCCCGAGCCCGAGGCTCGACCCCGACGTCGTCACCGTGATGTCGACGACGCCCTGATAGGTCCGCTGGTAGACCGCGTTCACCGAGAGCCCGCCCGAGGCGGACACGGGCTGCGAGTTGTCGACCGGGTTCGAGACGACGGTCGTCGTGCTCGACGGCCCGACGGCAGCATAGAGCCCGGCGCCGGCGCCGACTCCGACCGCACCGATCGCGAATGCGCCGGCCGCGGTGAGAGCTGCGCGCGAGGTCACGCCTTCAGTGTGCCCGCTTCTGCGAGGACCGGAGCGACGACGATGCTCCCGTCCCGCATGGCGAGCCGCCTCGGAGCCCGGGTGGCGAGGTCGTGGTCGTGGGTGGCCACGATCACGGTCGCCCCCCGCTGGGCTGCGAGGCTTTCGAGCAGGTCGATCACGTCGGCGCCGGTCGCCGAGTCGAGGTTGCCCGTCGGCTCGTCGGCGAGGATCACGCGCGGTTCGGTCGTCAGCGCCCGTGCGATCGCGACGCGCTGCTGTTCGCCGCCCGAGAGCTGGGCGGGAAGGTGCGTCGCGCGCTCGGCGAGGCCGACCTCGATCAGCAGGCTCATCGCCCGCTTGTTCAGCTCCGTGCCCTTGACGCCGGTCGGCGCGAGCTTCACCTCGACGTTCTGCACAGCGGTGAGCGTCGGGATCAGGTTGAACTGCTGGAAGACGAAGCCGAACGCGTTCAGGCGGAGCGCCGCGAGCTCGTTGTCGCGCAGCGTCGCGAGGTCCCGTCCCTCGAAGAGGATCGAGCCCTGGCTCGGCCGGTCGAGCGCCCCGAGTAGCTGCAACAGGGTCGTCTTGCCGGAGCCGCTCGGTCCTTCGAGCGCGACGAACTCGCCCGCGTCGATCTCGAGGCTGACGCTGTCGACCGCGCGCACGACCGCCGGCCCCTTCGCGAACCATTTCGAGACGTCTCTCGCTTCGTAAATCACTCGGCGCTCCTCAGCGCGTCGGCCGGGCGGAGCCGCGCCGCGCGCATCGCGCCGGCCGTTCCGGCGAGGAGGCCGCCCGCGAGCGCGAGCCCGAAGCCGATCAGCAGCACGGTGATCGCGATCGGCGCCGTCAGCTTCACGGCCTGCGTGGCCGAGCCCGCAGCGAGCGCGCCGAGCCCGAAGGCGCTGTTCGCGGCGGCGCTTGGGGCCGCGGTCGCGTGGAGCGTCGGCGCGAAGACGCCGATCAGGACGACCGCGACGATTCCGAGTGCGACGCCGAGGATGCCGCCGACGATGCCCTGCGCGAGCGACTCGCCGACGACCTGGCGCACGACCTGCCGCTGAGTCCAGCCGAGCGCCTTCAACGTGCCGAGCTCGCGGACGCGCTTGCCGACCGACGTCAGCGTCAACAGAGCCGCGATCAGGAAGGCGACGAACGCGGCGATCGCAGCGAGCGCGATCCCGAGCCGGTTCGAGAGATTCCTGGCGGAGACGAGCGAGCCGGTGATCTGGTCGGCCACCTGCTTCGAGCTCGCGACCTGCGCGTTCGGGAACTTCGCCTCGATCGCCTTCTGCACCGTGCCGACGTTGCTCGAGCTCGTCGTGCGCACGAGCACGACGTTCGTCAAGCTCTTCTGGCTCGCCAGCGTCTGCAGCTTGTCGAGCGGGATGTAGACGTCGGCGGTCTGGCCGCCGAGCGGCGGCTTGACGACGCCGACGACGGTGAAG
>DASYAO010000105.1:0-5656 GCA_036501285.1 Gaiellaceae bacterium | reverse complement strand
CTGCTCTTCTCCGGAGGCAAGGATTCGATCGTGCTGCTGCGTCTCGCCGAGAAGGCGTTCCGACCCGGCAAATTCCCATTTCCGGTGATGCACGTCGACACCGGCCACAACTTCCCCGAGGTGATCGAGTTTCGCGACCGCCGTGTCGCCGAGCTCGACGAACGGCTCATCGTCGCGAGCGTGCAGGAGTCGATCGACAAGGGACGCGTCGCCGAGCAGACCGGGCCGCGCGCGTCGCGCAACCAGCTCCAGACGACGACGCTGCTCGACGCGATCGAGGAGCACGGCTTCGACGCGGCGATGGGCGGTGCGCGCCGTGACGAGGAGCGCGCCCGCGCGAAGGAGCGCATCTTCAGCTTCCGCGACGACTTCGGCCAGTGGAATCCGCGCGCACAACGGCCGGAGCTCTGGAACCTCTACAACGCGCGCATCCGCAAGGGCGAGCAGATCCGCGTCTTCCCGATCTCGAACTGGACGGAGCTCGACGTCTGGCAGTACATCGCGCGCGAGCAGCTCGAGCTGCCTTCAATCTATTTCGCGCACGACCGCGAAGTCTTCCGTCGCGACGGCATGCTCTATGCAGCCAGCGAGCACGTCGAACGGTTCCCGGACGAGGAACCGTTCGTCGCCTCGGTTCGGTTCCGCACGGTCGGCGACATGACGTGCACGGGCGGCGTGCAGTCGACCGCATCGACGCTCGGGGCCGTCGTCTCCGAGATCGCGACGACGAACGTCACCGAACGAGGAGAGACGCGCGCGGACGACCGCGCCAGCGAAGCCGCGATGGAGGACCGGAAACGCGTTGGCTACTTCTGAGTTGATGCACACCGAACTCCTCCGCCTAGTGACGGCGGGGAGCGTCGACGACGGCAAGTCGACGCTGATCGGCCGGCTGCTCTACGACACGAAGCAGATCATGGTCGACCAGCTCGAGCACATCGAGGACGCATCGCGTCGCCGCGGGCACGACTACGTCGACCTTGCACTGCTCACCGACGGACTACGCGCAGAGCGCGAGCAGGGAATCACGATCGACGTCGCCTATCGCTCGTTCGTGACGCCGCGCCGGCGGTTTCAGCTCGCCGACGCCCCGGGTCACGTGCAGTACACGCGCAACATGGTCACGGGCGCTTCGACCGCCGAGGTGGCGGTGATCCTCGTCGACGCGCGTAAGGGCGTGATCGAGCAGACGAGGCGTCACAGCTACATTGCTTCGCTGCTCGCGATCCCGCACGTCACCTACGCCGTGAACAAGATGGACCTCGTCGAGTTCTCGGAGGAGCGCTTCGATGAGATTGCGATCGACCTCCAGCGTCTCGCCGATCGGCTCGCGCTGCACGACGTGCGCACGATTCCGATCTCTGCCTTGCGCGGCGACAACGTCGTCGAGCGCACCGACGCGATGCCATGGTACGGGGGGCCGATCATGCTCGAGCATCTCGAGACGGTCGAGATCTCGGGCGACCGCAACCTCGACGATCGGCGCTTCCCCGTGCAGTGGGTGGTGCGGCCGATGTCCGGCGACCATCACGACTACCGCGGCTACGCGGGCCAGATCGCCGGCGGCGTCTGGCGTCCAGGCGACGAGGTGGTCGTGCTGCCGTCCGGGCTCCGGAGCCGCGTCGCGGCGGTCGAGACTCTCGACGGCCCGCTCGAGGCGGCCGCCCCGCCTCAGTCGGTGACGCTTCGGCTCGAAGACGACGTCGACGTCTCACGAGGCGACCTCCTCGCCGATCCCGAGCGCTCGCCCGTCGTCGCGCGCGAGCTCACCGCTCACCTCTGCTGGATGAGCGAGAAGCCGCTCGAGCCACGCGCGCGCCTCGCGGTCAAGCACACGACGCGCAACGCGCGAGCCGTCGTCGACGAGCTCGTCTCGGTCGTCGATATGGACACGCTCGAGGACCGGCCCGCACCGGATCGCCTCGAGCTGAACGATCTCGCGATCGTTCGACTTCGCCTCTCAGAGCCGGTCGTCGTCGACCCGTACGCGCGCAACCCGGCGACCGGCGCCTTCATCCTGATCGACGAGGCGACGAACGACACCGTCGCGGCCGGGATGGTGGTCGAGGCGAGGCCGTGACCGCGCGTCTGGCCGATCCGTATCGCGATCTGACGGTGATCGACTCGCGCGCGCCACGCTTCAACCAGGCCGTGATCGGGGTCGTGTCGGTGATTGCCGTTGCGACCGGCTGGTGGTTTTTGCTTGCGGCGCTTGCGGCGATGCTGCTTGCCGGGCTCACGCTCGGTCGCCAGTACTGCCCGACGTGCCTCGTCTACTTCGAATTCATCCAGCCGCGCTTCGGCGAGGGGCCGCTCGAGGATGCACGCCCGCCGCGCGCCGCGAACATCGTCGGCCTTACGTTTCTCTGGATCGCGTCGCTCGCGTACCTCGCCGGGGCGACGACCGTCGGCATGGTGCTCGGCTCGATCGTCGCCGCGCTCGCGCTTCTCGCTGCCGCGACGGGTTTCTGCTCCGGGTGCGAGGCCTTCAAGCTCGCTTACCGGCTGACCGGCAGGCCGTTCGTCTCGTGCCCGATTCCGGGAGCGCGCCGGTGACCTGGCAGTACTCGCTCGCAGGCCTGCTCGTCGGGGTTCTCGTCGGAATGACCGGAATGGGCGGCGGCAGCCTGATGACGCCGATCCTGATCATCGTCTTCGGCTTCAACGCGAAGGTCGCCGTCGGCACCGACATCCTCCACGGCGCGGTCTTCAAGTCATTCGGCGCCGTGCGCCACCGCATGCTCGGCACCGTGCACGCGCGCCTTGCGCTCTGGATGTTCATCGGCTCCGGTCCGCTGTCGCTCGTCGGCGTCGAGGTCGCGAACCGCGTCGGCACGCACAGCATGAACCGGCTCGAGCAGATCGTCGGCGCTGCCCTCATCCTCGGCGGTCTCGGTTGGCTGATCAAGACGTTCGTGCACGGTCGCAGCGACGACGCGCCGTTCCTGCTCGGCACGCGCGACAAGGTGATCGCGATCGCGATCGGCGCGAGCTGTGGATTCGTCGTCGGGCTGACCTCGGTCGGCTCGGGCACGTTCTTCGGGCTTCTGATGCTGCTCGTCTATCCGCTGACCGCGCCGAAGATCGTCGGTACCGACATGTTCCACGCTGCCGCGCTGCTCTGGGTCGCCGGCATCTCTCATCTTCTGCACGGCGACGTCGACAAGCACGCGATCGCATGGCTGCTCGTCGGCTCGATTCCGGGCGTACTGCTCGGGTCGCAGATGTCGATCCGCGTTCCGGAGCGAGCGCTGAGGGTTGCCTTCGGAGCGGTCCTCGTCCTCTCCGGGATCAAGATCGTCGGCATGCCGCAGGCCAACCTGATCATCGAGGTCGGGGTGGGTGTGCTCGCCGTCGCGTTTCTCGCCTGGTCGGCACGGGAACTCTTCGCGCGACGGGTCGCGACTCAGGAACCGACGTAGCACCATAGAATCGCCCGGGCGTGGCCCGGGTGCTTTCGACCGCGTTCTGCGTGGCGCTACTCGCGGCGACGGCGGGAGCGTTCGCGCTCACGCAGGGCGCAAAGGTCGAGCTTTCGCCGATCCTCGACACGTCGATCCCTGTCAAGGTCTTCTCGCCGGCCTGCAACTGCCAGACGGCGACGGCGCCGATCTCGTTCCACCTGCGCCATAAAGAGCACATCCAGGTCTGGATGGAGCGTGACGGCAAGCGCGCGGAGACGCTCGTCGCGGGCAAGACGTTCCCGCGCGGCCGGGTAGCGCTCCAGTTCGACGGCATCTCAGATGCAGGGTTGACGCTTCCCGACGGCGGCTACCAGCCCGTCGTCCGACTGCCGCATCGCACGTTCACGCTGCCGAACACGATCACGATCGACACGAAGCCGCCGGTCGTGCAAGTGCGTCATCGCATCTACACGCACATCTCGCCCGACGGCGACGGCCACCGCGACAGCTTCACGATCCACTACACCGTCAAGAACGAGCCTGCGCATGGGATCCTGATCGTCGACGGACACCAGGTCGAGTTCACGCACGACAAGGTGCGCGCGGGCAAGCTGACCTGGAACGGCAAGCTCGACGATCATCTCGCTCGTCCAGGCAATCACGTGCTCGAGATCTCGGCACAGGATGCCGCGGGCAACCGCGCGAAGCCGTTTCCGTTCGCGGTCGTGACGATCCGGTACGTCGCGCTCGGTCGCACGCGCATCGTTGCGAAGCCCGGCTCGCGGTTCGCGGTGCTCGTCCTCGCCGACGCGCCGAAGCTCGAGTTGCTCTTCCACGGCGGCCATCGCAGCGTTTCGCCGGGAACGCTGCACCTGCGCGCGCCGTCGAAACCCGGTGTCTACCGGCTCTACGTCTCGGCCGCCGGGCATGCGGCGAAAGCCGACGTGGTCGTCGGTTGAGCACCGACCTCGCACGCATCTGCGGTGTGCTCGGCGCCTTCGGCGTCGTCGCGCTGCTTCTCGGCACGAGCCGCTCGTGGCGCGTCGGCGGGCTTGCCGCGTGGGCCCTCGGTTGCGGAGGGCTCGCGATCTGGCTCGCTCCGGCCGGACACCACCGCGCGTACGCAGCGGCGGCGGTAGGCGGGACGATCGTCGCGGTTGCTCTTGCCTGGCTCTTCGTGCGGATGCCGTGGCTGCTCGCCGTCTCCGTCGTCGCGTGCGCGCCCGCCCGCATCCCGGTCTCGGTCGGTCACACGACTGCGAACCTGCTCTTGCCGATGTACGTCGTCGTCGCCGGCGCGGCACTGGCGTTCGCATGGGAGCTCTACGGCGACGACGACCGCACGCGCGAGCTCGGGCCGCTCGCGTGGCCGCTGGCGGCGTTTGTCGCCTGGTCCGGCCTCGGTTTCCTCTGGGTGCGCGACGTCAACGGCGTGCTCGACGTGAAGCAGGGTGGCATCTACCTGCTCTTCTACGTGTTGCCGTTCGCTCTGCTCGCGGTCTCACTGGCGCGGCTTCCGTGGTCGACCGGCTGGGCGACGGCGATCTACGTCGAGCTCGCAGGCCTCGCACTGCTCTTTGCCGTAGTCGGGATCTACCAGTACTCGACGCGCAACATCTACTTCAACGCGAAGGTCAAGGTCGACAACGCGTACACGCCGGTCGAGTGGTTCTACCGTGTGAACTCCGTCTTCTATGACCCGTCGATCTACGGGCGATTCCTCGTCGTCGCGATCGTCGCAGGCCTTGCGGTCGTGCTTTTCGCAAAGGGAGCGGCTGCATGGGCTGCGCTCGCCGTGATCGCGGCGACGTGGGTCGGGCTCGTCCCGAGCTTCTCGCAATCGGGGTTCGTCGCGCTCGCGACGGCCACGGTCATCGGGCTTGCGATGCTCTGGCGGCGGCGGGCGATCGTGCCGATCGCGCTGGCGATCGCGGCGCTCCTCGTCGTTTCGCTCGGAGTGCCGCAGGCGCGGCATCGCATCCTCGGCAAGGCCGGGCTCCGCCACGCCACCGGTGGCAGATCGAGCCTCGTCAGGAACGGGCTCAGGGTCGCGCTCCACCATCCGGTGATCGGCGTCGGCACCGGCGGCTTCGAAGGCGCGTACGCGAAGATCACGCACCTCAAGCGCTCGAAGGAGCCGAAGGCCGCGGCGTCGCACGACACGCCGATCACCGTCGCGGCCGAGCTCGGCATCCCGGGCCTCGCGCTCCTCGCCTGGCTGCTCTGGGTCGCCTTCACGGTGCCGTTCCGCG
>DASYAO010000104.1:0-6959 GCA_036501285.1 Gaiellaceae bacterium | reverse complement strand
GCCATCGCGTAGATCGCGCCGGTCTGCGGGTTGAGCGCAACGGCGGCGCCGCACTTGCCGGCGAGCAGCGATTGCGCGAGCTTCTGCACCTTCGCGTTGATCGTGAGCACGACGTTGTTGCCGGTGATCGTTGCGCCGCGGAGCCGTTGGCTCAGCATGTCGAGGATCGTCTGAACGTTCGCGTCGGACCCGGTGAGGTAGGCGTTCTCCTCACGCTCGAGCCCGGAGCGCCCGAGGCTCTGGTTCGCATAGCCGATCACCTGCGCCGCGAAGCTTCCCTGCGGGTACTTGCGGAAGTAAAGCGTCTGCCCGCCGGCCTTCTTCTTCACATTGGCCGCGAGCACGGTCTTGCCGTTCGACGCGTAGATCAGCCCGCGCTTGATTTCGAGCTGCGCCACGCGCTGGATCTCGTTGTCCTGCCGCGCGGCGAGGCCGCCCGAGGCCCACGTTTGCCAGTAGGTCGTGGCGACGATCAGCGCCGCGAGCAACCCGAGGGCGATCAGTGAGACACGTGAGATCTGGCGATTCATGCGCGCGAGTTCGCCCGGTCGGAGACGAGGAGGAGGCCGGCCAGCACGAGGAAGTTGGCAACGACGGACGAGCCGCCGTAGGAGACGAACGGCAGCGTGATCCCGGTCAGCGGGATGATCCGCAGGACGCCGCCGACGATGATGAACGTCTGCAGTGCGAAGCCGAACGTGAGCCCGGCCGCGAGCAGTTTGGAGAAGCCGTCGTCGACCTGCAGTGCGATCTTCATCCCGCGCGCGGCGAAGAGCATGAAGACGAGCAGCAGTGCGGACGCGCCGATCAGCCCGAGCTCCTGCGCGAGCGCGGAGTAGATGAAGTCCGTGTTCACGTCGGGGATCAGCTGCTGGCCGGTGGGTGTCGTGAACGTGCCCTTGCCGAGCCCGGTGCCGAGCCAGCCGCCGTTCGCGATCGAGTAGAGCGACTTGACGAGCTGGTAGCTCTGGCACTCCTGCCGCAAGGTGAACGTGCCGGTCGACGGGCAGAAGACCTTGTTCGACGTCCAAGGATGCAGCCAGACGGTGACGCGCTCGCCGATGTGCGCAACCTCCTTCTCGGCGACGAAGCCGCCGATCACGAACAGCACGATCCCCGCGAACACGTAGGAGAGGCGTGCCGTTGCGATGTAGAGCAGCGAGAGGAAGATTCCGAAGTAGAGGATCCCCGAGCCCATGTCGTTCGTCGCGACGAGAACGAGCATCGTCGCGCCCCAGATCAGGAGCAGCGGGCCGAAGTCCTTGAGTCGTCCCTGGGCGAGCACCTCGCGCTTCTCGCGCAGATACGCCGCGAGGAACACCACGAGCGAGATCTTCGCGAGCTCGCCAGGCTGGAACTGAAGGCCACCCACGTGCACCCAAAGGCGGGCGCCGTTCACGGTCTCACCGATGCCGGGGAGTCGCGGCAGGAAGAGCAGCGCGATCGCACCCAGCCCGAAGAGGTACTTGTACGACTCGAGCACGCGGTAGTCGCGCCGCAGTCCCAGCAATGCGGCCGCGAACAACACGAGTCCGACGACGATCCAGAGGCCCTGCTTGAACGCGTCGCTCGGGCCGAGCCGGTAGATCTCGGTGAGCCCGATCGCGGTGAGGAACCCGGCCATCGGCAGCAGATACGGGTCGGCATTCGGCACCGTGCGGCGTGCGAGCAGGTGCGCGACGAGGTAGAGGACGATGAAGAGTCCGGCGTAGGCGAGCGAGTCCCACGAGATCAGCGCGCTTCGCGCGATGTAGACGCTCGCGAAGCCGACCGCCGTCAGCCCGCTGACGGCGATCAGGTACGCCAGTTCTTTGTTCCTGTACGTCACCGCGCCAGGCCTCGCACGACGAGGAAGACGACAAGGCCGACGAGAGCCAGGATCAGAACCCCCGCGAACGCGTACTGGACGAGCGACGCGCGCGGAGTCTCCTCCGCCGCCTCCTCGTCGCCGCGCTCCGCCTCGAGCGCGCTGCGAATGTCCTCGACCGAGACGATCGCCGTGTCGCCGTCGTCGAAGCCGCCGCCGCCAGAAGGCTCGGGGTGGAGCGTGTCCTCGTCGGGCGAGGCGATCGCCGGTGTCTCGCGCGTCTCGTCGTCGGGCTCGCCCTCTGCGACCTCGAACATCACCACGGTGATGTTGTCGTCGCCGCCGCGCTCGTTCGCCTCCTTGACGAGGGCGCGCGCCGCGGCCACGAGGTCGTGGCGTCCACCGTCGAGGATCGAGGTGATCGTGTCGACGTCGACCATCGTCGTCAGTCCGTCCGAGCAGATGAGGAATACGTCGTTCTCGCGGGCTTGAACGGTGAAGGTGTCGACGTCGACGTTCGGATCGGTGCCGAGCGCGCGCGTGATCACGGAGCGCTGTGGATGCACCTCGGCCTCCTCGGGCGAGAGCTCGCCGCGGCGCACGAGCTCGGCGACGAGTGAGTGGTCCTCGGTGAGCTGTTCGAGTTTGGCTTCGCGCAGGAGATAGGCACGCGAGTCGCCGACGTGCCCGATCGCGACCGACCCGTCGGGTTCGAAGAGCGCGACCGTCATCGTCGTGCCCATGCCCGAAGCCGACTCGTCGTCGATCGCACGCTGGTGGACCCGGCGGTTCGCCTCCTGGATGAGCTCTGCGACGCGCTCCTCGCCGTCGCGGCCGCTGTCGTCGTGGTCGCGCTCGCGCAGTGCAGCTGCCGCGAGCGACGACGCGATCTCGCCGGCCTGCGCGCCACCCATGCCGTCGGCGACGGCGAAGAGCGGTGGGTCGCAGACGGGGGTGTCCTCGTTCCGGCGGCGCTTCCGCCCCGGATTCGACTCCGATGCCTTCTGACCCACCCTCACGAGTCGAACCGCAGGTCGGTCTCCCCGATCCGCACCACGTCGCCAGGCGCCAGGCGCCGCTCGCGTGTCAGCCGGATCCCGTTGACGAAGGTGCCGTTCGTCGAGCCGACGTCCTCGACGTAGACGCCGTCGCGCCTCGGCTCGAAGCGCGCGTGGTGCGAGGACGCGAACTCGTCGCCCTCGATCGAGAGGTCGTTGTCGTGGGCGCGGCCGACCCGGAGCGAATGCAGGTCGAGCGTCACGACCTCGCCCGCGTCGAGCGTCGGGCTCTTGACGACGATGAGTTGCCCGAGCTCCTTCGCGACCGGCTGCGCGAGCAGCGCCGAGGCCTGTTGCGGCGAGAGGATCATCGACTCCTGCGGCAGCCGAAGGTCACGCGCTGCCGAGCGCACGATGCGCCAGATGAACAGATAGAGCAGAACGAGGAACGCGATCTTGAGGAGGAGCAACGTCGTTTCGACGTTGGCCGAAGCGACCGTCACGCGATCTCCTCCGAGAAGACAGCTTCGGTCGACCCGATCGTGAAGCGCGAGCCGTCGTGCAGGTCGAGCCGCTTCACGCGGCGCCCGTCGACCTCGACGCCGTTCGTCGAGTCGAGGTCGACAAGTACGTACGACTCGCCCTCGCGGCGAACCTCGGCGTGTCGGCGCGAGACGTTCGGGTCGGAGACCTGGATGTCGCAGTCCTTCGAGCGCCCGATCACGGCGCGCTCACCGTCGAGGACGTGACGGCGACCGGCGACCGTCAGCACTGCGGTCTGCTGCGCCTCCGCGCTCTCGTCGACAGCAGGCGGCTCCGCCTCGGCCGCGGGCGCCTCGATTGCCTTGTAGACCATCGTCTCTCCCGGTGCGGCCATCGGGGGCGGCGCGTCCTTCGGCGCCGGCTTCGGGCCGCGCACGAGGCGCGTCGCGATCCCGAAGACTCCGATGTCGAGGTCGGCGTCGCTCTCGAGCTTCACGACGGGCGGCGTCAGCAGGACGTAACGCTCGCGCCGCGCGTGCTCGGCGAGGTAGTCCTGGAGCTCGTCGCGCAGCGACTCCTCGAAATTCGCGAACTGCTCGACGTCGCCGGGCGAGAGGTAGACCGTGTATTCGTTGGGCACGTAGACCCGTGAGACGGAGACGCTCCGGTGGTCGTCCATCTCCTTGACGAGCTTCCGCGCCAGCTCGACCGGCTGCACGTTCGCCCTGAAGGCGCGGCCGAACATGCCCTCGAAGAGGGACTCGAGCTTCGACTCGATCGTCCGGAGAACGCTCATCAGGCCGGGTGTATACCCCGGCGGCGAACTCTAGTTACGTCGTCTTCCGGGACGCCTAGGCTGCAAACGACCTGATCAAGTACATCGGATCCAAGCGGACGCTCGTTCCGCTCCTGCGGGCGATCGCAGCACAGCTCCCGGCCCGGACGGCCTGCGACCTGTTCGCGGGCACGACCCGGGTCGGTCAGGCGCTCCGCGCGCTCGGGCTCGAGGTCACCTCGAACGACCTCGCCACCTACTCGGAGGCATTCGGACAGGCGTATGTGGCCGCCGGACGCGAGATCGACCGCAGACGGCTTGAGGGGATCCTGCGCGAGCTGTCGGCGCTCCCCGGCAAGGACGGCTACTTCACCGAGGCTTTCTGCCGTCGCACGCGCTACCTGCAGCCGCACAACGGGATGCGTGTCGACGCGATCCGCGACGCGATCGACACCTACGAGCTCGACCCGGTCGAGCGTGGGATCCTGCTCACCTCGCTCGTAGAGGCCGCAGATCGCGTCGACAGCACGACCGGCCTGCAGATGGCCTACCTCAAGCAGTGGGCGGCCCGGTCCTTCGGCGAGCTCGAGCTGCGGCTCCCGCTCGCGGTTCCCGGCCCGGCCGGTCACGTCACGTGCAGCGATGCGAACGAGCTCGCCGGCGAGCTCGACGTCGACCTCGTCTACGTCGACCCGCCCTACAACCATCACTCGTACTTCTCGAACTACCATGTCTGGGAGACGCTTGTGCGCTGGGACGCGCCGGAGCAGTACGGCATCGCCGGCAAGCGCGTCGACTGCCGCGAGCGCAAGAGCGCGTACAACTCGCGCCGCACCGCACCGGGCGCGTTGGCCGACCTGCTCGCGACGGTGACGGCGCCGTGGCTCGTCGTCTCGTTCAACGACGAAGGGTTCCATGAGCCGCCGCTCGTCGAGGAGCTGCTCGGCGAGCGCGGATACGTGTGCCGAGTCGACGTCGACTCGAAGCGCTACGTCGGCGCGCAGATCGGGATCTACAACCCGCGCGGAGAGCGCGTGGGCCGCGTGTCCCATCTGCGCAACCACGAGCACGTCTTCGTGGTCGGGCCGGACAAGGCGAGGATCGCTGCTGTGACCCATGCGGCGGCGGCGAGCGGCGCGAGTGCGGTCGCGGGAGCGGCGAACGCCGTCGCCGCGAGTAGGCCCGCCGCGTAGAGCGAGGCAGGCCAGACGCCGCGCGCGAGCGGCAGGAGCGCGGCGGCGGCGCCGATCACGATTGCCTCGGCGAGCAGCGCGGGCCTCCCTGTGAGCGCGCGCAGAAGGGCTTCGGCGACCGCTCCGGGCTTCGTGCTGCCGGTGACGCCGAGCCCGAGCGGTGCGGCGCCGGCGCCGAACGGCAGCGACGTGTGCTCGAGCCCGTTCACGACCGCCGCGACGACCACCGCTGCGGAGGCCTGCAGCGCGCGGCGAACGCCGCCCCGTGCCGTCTGCGCGACGAGCGGCAGCAGGGCAAGCGCCGAGATCGGAGCGAGGAGTGGCCCGGCGACGAAGAAGAGCGCGGCGCGCGGATCCCGCCACGTGAGCGCAATCCATGCGACAGCGACCGCCGAGAAGGCGATCGCGAGCCCGAGCGAGATGTTCGCGAGGGGAAAGAACGCGGCCGTGAAGACGAAGGCGGTGCCTGCGCGCGGTGAGAGAAACGCGATCCCGGCAGCCGCCGCTGCGAGCGGCGCCGCCCAGCCTGTCGGATAGAAGGCGAGCGTCGAGGCCGTCCAGCCGGTGGCGAGCGCTGCGAGCACGGCCGGCACGACCCGCTCGGGGAGGATCGCGTGCGTGCGCAGCTGAAGCGACGGGAGGCTCCGCGAAGACCGGCTCTTCTGCTGCTTCCGCTTAGCCTGCGCGCGCAGCTTCGCGGCAAGCTCCTCCGCCGACGGCCGACGCGCGGGATTGAGGGCGAGCGCGCTTGCGACCGTGCGCCTGAGCGCGTCGGGGAGGTCCGGCCGCACGGTCTCGAGCGGCGGCGCCCCGGCCTGGATGCGGCGGGAGGTCTCGCCGAGGCTGTCGGTGCGGAACGGATGCCGGCCGGCGAGCGCCTCCCAGAGCATCACGCCGACCGCCCACACGTCCGCGGCAGCGGTGGCGGTCTTGCCGAGCAGCCGCTCGGGTGAGACGTACGCGAGCGTTCCGGGGACGTCGCCGATCGCGGTCAGCGTGTCGAACTCCTGCATCTGCGCGAGGCCGAAGTCGAGCAGGCGCACGTCGAGCTTCTCGCTTTCTGCGAGCAGCACGTTCGACGGTTTCACGTCGCGGTGCACGATCCCCCGCGCGTGCGCATGGGCGAGCGCATCGAGGATCTGGGCCGCAACCTCGACGGCGCCGCGATCGTCGAGCTCCCCGGCCGAGAGCGCTTGGCGCATGGTGTGCCCGGGGACGTACTCGTAGGCGATGTAGACGTGGCCCGGGTCGCGCGCGAGGGCGTAGATGCGCTGGCAGCGAGGGTGACGCAGCGACGCCGCGGCCTTGGCCTCGCGCTCGGCGCGCGCGGCCGCTTTTCCCTCGCGCCCGACCATCTTCAGGGCGACGTCGAGGCCGGTCTGCTCGTCGCGCGCGAGCCAGACGTGGCCCATTCCCCCCGAGCCGAGCGGTCGGAGAGGCCTGTAGCGGCCGAGGATCAGCTCCTGTGCGAGTGCGGTCGAACCCACTGTCAGGCTTTACGTGGCGGCCATGGGAAGTCCTTTTCCGGCCGAACCCCTACGATTACCCCCGGAAATGGACGTCGACGACGACATCGAGTTCGACTTCTTCGACGACGACGCGACGACGGAGGCACCGCCGCCGCCGCGCGTGCGTCTCCCGCGCCGCTCTTCGCGGTCGGCCCGGCACCTCGGCCCGCCGCGCGGCGTCGCGCCGCTCCTGCG
>DASYAO010000103.1:0-6936 GCA_036501285.1 Gaiellaceae bacterium | reverse complement strand
CGTGCGGTCGTACACCTCGACCTGCAGGGCGATCAGCGCGAGCCAGTTGCCGAAGCCCGACGCGAAGGTCGCGAGGAACAGGACCTTGAACCGTGGGATGCGGAGCAGGCTCAGGCGTGGGGTCATTGGCCCTGCCATGGGTCGAAGCCTAGACCCGCAGGTTGACAGGGCCGAGCGGAGCGGATAGCAAACGGGTCTGCGGTGGAAGCCTGGAAGACCTATACGCCCGACGGCCGCATGCTCGAAGTCGAGTATGCGAACGGCGACTGGGTCGCAGTCTGCGAGGGCGAGCGCGCAGTCGGCGCAAGTGCGCGCGCGGCGATCATGGCGGCGATCGGACCGGAGCCGACGGCGTTCGGAACCAGCGAGCCGTCGCTGGCTGCGTGGGTTGCCGAGCACGCGGCGCAGCTCGAAGCCGAAGCCGAAGCCGGCTAGCGCGTTCGCGCGAGGACTCGCCCGAGCGCCTCGGCGAAGAACTCGTTTTCTTCCGGCGAGCCGACGGAAACGCGGATCGCGCCGGGCGCGCCGAAGCCGGCCAGCGGGCGCACGATCACGCCTTCGTGCAGCAACGCGTCGTAGAGACGCAGCGCGTCGTCGCCGACCTCGACGAAGAGGAAGTTCGCCACCGCGCCCGGTGCCGGCTCGAGCCCGTGCTCGCCCAGGATCGCGTCGAGCCGCTCGAGGCCCTCGGCGTTGAGCGCGCGGCGCCGCGCGATCTCGGTAGCGTCGCCGACACTCGCAAGCGCCGCCACCTGCGCGGGGATCGTCACGTCGAACGGCCGCCGCGTCTTCGCCATCGCCGCGCAGACGTCAGCCGGTGCGACCGCGTAGCCGACGCGTACCCCGGCAAGCCCGTAGATCTTCGAAAAGGTGCGCAGCACGACGACGCGCCGGCCTTGCTTGAAGTACGCAGCGACGACGTCTGGATAATCGGGCCGGTCGATGTACTCGAAGTAGGCCTGATCGACGACGACGAGCACGTGCTCGGGCACCTGTGCGAAGAACGAGTCCAACTCGTCCTTCGTGTTCATCGTTCCCGTCGGGTTGTTCGGATGGCAGACGTAGACGAGCTTCGTGCGCGGCGTGACCGCCGCCAGGAGAGCGTCGAGGTCGTAGCGGTTGTCGCGGAGCGGAACGGCGACCGGTGTCGCACCCAGCTTGCGGGCGTAGATCAGATAGCTCGGAAACGACGGCCAGCCACAGACGATCTCGTCGCCGGGATCAAGCGTCGCCTGGCTCAACATGTCGAGGCAGCCGTCGGCGCCGGGACCGGCGCACACCTCTTCGAAGGCGACGCCGTGCCGGGCTGCGAGCGCCTCGTGGAGGCGGTAGCTGCCGCCGTCGGGATAGCGGTTGAGGTCGCGCGCCGAGCGTTCCATCGCCTCGAGCGCCGCGGGGAACGGCGGGAACGGCCCTTCGTTCGAGGCGAGCTTGATGATCCGTTCGAGGCCCAGCTCCCGCTGAACGTCCTCCACCGGCTTGCCGGGTTGATACGGCGTCAGCTCTTCGACCGCAGGACGGAAGATGCTTGCGTCGCCCACGACCGAAAGCTACCCGCGTAGGCTTTCTGCGGTGGCAAGGATCGGACTCTTCCCGCTCGACCTCGTGCTGGTGCCGACCGAGCGCGTGCCGCTCCATGTCTTCGAGGAGCGCTACAAGGAGCTCGTCGGCGAATGCCTCGAGCGCGGGGACGAGTTCGGGATCGTGCTCCTCAAGGAGAGCGGCGACATCCATCACGTGGGCACGCGCGCGTCTGTCAGCGAGGTGCTCGAGGTTCTACCCGACGGACGGATGCACATCGTCGTCGAAGGCGGCGACCGCTTCCGCATCCTCGAGGTCGACCACGACCACTCCTTCGACACTGCGACGGTCGAGGAGCTTGCCGACCAGGACGACCCGGCCGAACCGGCCGAGCTAGACCGCGCGCTCGAGCGCTACAAGCGGCTGCAGGAGACTGTCGGCGCGCCCGGCGAGCCACCGGATCCCGCCTCGCCGCAGTTCGACTTCGAGGTCGTCGCGCGCGTCGAGTTCAGCACGAAGACGAAGCAGGAGCTGCTCGAGCTCACCTCGCCGCGCCAGCGCGTCGAGCGACTCGTCGTTCTGCTCGAGCGCGCGCAGGAGGCGCTCGCGATCGACCAGGAGCTGCGTCAGCGCGCGCACGGGAACGGCAAGGTGACGCCGTTCGACAATCCCTAGAGGTGCTTCGCCATCAGCACGGCATCGACGAGCGTGCCGTCGGGACGCCGGTAGTGGCGCAGGCGAAAGCCCTCGCGCGCGTAGCCGCAGTGCTCGTAGAGCGCAATCGCAGGCTCGTTGTGCGGGAAGACGTGCAACTCGAGCTTCGACACGTGCGCCGACCGCGCCCATTGCTCGGCCGCTTCGAGTAGCGCGGTGCCGATGCCGCGCCGCCGATGGGACTCGGAGACCATCAATCCGAGGTCGGCGACATGAGCGCTCGACGGATGCGGGTCGCGCGAGAGCGAGAGGCGGCCGACGATCTCCTCGTTCGCCTCGGCGACGAGCACCGCCGCGTCACGATGCTTACGGACCGCTCTCACAAATCGTCGTTCGTCGCCGACGCTGCGCCAGTTCGAGTCCGCGAGCAACCAGCCTCCCGGCTCGCCGCCGACGGCCCGCGCGAGCTCGACGAGCGCGCCTGCATCGCCGGGCTCCGCAGGGCGGATGAGGATCCCGCTCACGCGACGACGACGCCTGCGCCGCCGCGTCGCGGATCGCCTGCAGCTGCGAGTGACCCGTCCGGCAGCGTTTCGACGGCGGCCGCACCGCCGAAGAAGAGGTTGCGCCGCCGCCAACGGACGACGTCGTATCCCAGACGCTCGAGCCGCTCGAGCTGCGCCGGATCGTGCCCGCCCTCGCAATGCACGTGTGGATCGTCGAGATGCACGCGCGGCGCGGTGATTGCCTCCTCGACGCCGAGCCCGTGCTCGAGCACGTTGACGACGATCTGCATGATCGCGCCGCGCAGGCGCGCCGATCCCGCGCTGCCGACGACGAGTCGCGGACGCCCGCCCGCGTCGAGTGCGATCGACGGCGCCATCATGCTCGTGAGCCGCCGCCCCGGTGGCACGACACGGCCGCCGACGAGGTCGTACTCGCCGAGCATGTTGTTCATGTAGACGCCGGTGCCGGGAACGATCACGCCCGAGCCGGAGCCTGTCGACGTCGACACCGAGGCCGCGTCGCCCTCGGCATCGACGACCGAGATGTGCGTCGTGCCGCCGACCGACGAGAGCTCGACCGCGCCTGCGTTGCTCAGACGGCGCGAGACGCGCTGCCGCGCGGCACGAACTGCGGCCGGGTCGAGCAGGCGGGCGGCGAGACCTCCGCGGTGGAGAGCGCTCGAGAAGGTGCCGCCGCGCGCATGCGACTGCTCGCGCATCACCTCTGCGAGAGCCGCCAGCGCCTCGGCGCTTCCCGCCTTCGTGTCGGGCAGCCCTTCGAGCAGTGCGAGCCCGTAGGCGATCAGAACGCCGCCCGAGGACGGCGGCGAGTTCGAGATGAACTCGTGACCGCGGAACGATGTGCGCACCGGCCGACGCCAGACGACGCGATAGCTCGCGAGATCGTCGAGCGTGAGCTCGCCGCCGCCGTCTCGCACCGTTCGCACGATCGCCTCTCCGCATTCACCCGCGTAGAGCGCCGCCGAGCCGCGCGCGGCGATCGCCTCGAGCGTGTCGGCGAGCTCCGGCAACCGCAGCGTGTCGCCGGCGACGAGCCGCTCGCCGTTCGGTCGGCTGTAGAGCTTGCGCCCTTCCGGGCCGGCGCGGAGGATCGGATCGAGCAGCGCGTGCAGGTGCGCCTGCGGGCGTGTCAGCTCGACACCGCCCCGTGCGAGCTCGACGGCGGGCACGAGCAGCTCGCGCCACGGGAGCCGGCCGAATGCCCGGTGCGCGGCCTCGAGCCCCGCTACCGCACCCGGCACCGCGCAGGAGGCCGGCCCGATGCGGAAGGGCTGCGTCGTCGTCTCGCCGAAGCCGACGTCGACGACCTGCATCTCCCCCGGCTCGTGCCGGCCGAGACCGAGACCGGGAGCGGCGACGAAGAAGTCGGCCAGTCGGGCGATGCCGTCGGAGGCGCGGTGCACGAGCATGAAGCCGCCCGCACCCGGGCTCGAGAGCGGGCTCTCGGTCACGGCCGCGGCGAACGTCGCCGCCACGCACGCGTCGACGGCGTTGCCGCCCTCCTCGAGCACGCGGGCGCCGGCCTGAGCCGTGAGTGGATGTCCCGCGGCGACGGCCCCTTTCATGCGCGGGAGGGTAGCCCGGCTAGTTCGAGAGGAACGACGGCGGCTCGAAGGGATCGTCGCCACCGCTGCGCGCGCCGGTCACGGCGAGCGGGCGCGGCGGACGGCGACTGCCTCCGAGTCCGGTTGCGACGACAGTGATCCAGATCGAACCCGTGAGCCGCTCGTCGAGCGTCGCGCCGAAGATGATGTTCGTGTCGTCGGTCGCGGCAGCGCGCACGGCCTCTGCAGCCTCGTTCACCTCGTAGAGCGACAGGTCGTCGCCGCCTGCGATCGAGAGCAGGATCCCGCGCGCCGCGATGAGCTCCGTGTCGATCAGCGGGCTCTTCAGCGCGCGCTCGGCGGCTTCGCGGGCGCGGTTCTCGCCGGTCGCGTAGCCGATGCCCATCAGCGCCGACCCTGCGTTCTTCATGATCGTGCGCACGTCGGCGAAGTCGAGGTTGATCAGGCCCGGGTTGGTGATCAGGTCGCAGATGCCCTGGACGCCCTGACGGAGCACGTCGTCGGCGATGCGGAACGCGTCGAGCATCGACGTCGACTTGTCGAGCACTTCGAGCAGACGGTCGTTCGGGATCACGATCACCGTGTCGCAGGCCTCGCGAAGCTCGGCGACGCCGACCTCGGCCTGCTTCATCCGGCGGCTGCCCTCGAAGCGGAACGGCGTCGTGACGATGCCGACCGTGAGCGCATCGAGCTCGCGCGCGATGCGCGCGACGACCGGCGCTGCACCGGAGCCCGTGCCACCGCCCTCGCCGGCGGTGACGAAGACCATGTCGGAGCCACGCAGGGCGCGCTTGATCTGGTCGTAGCCCTCTTCGGCCGCTCGACGCCCGATCTCGGGGTCGGCGCCGGAGCCGAGACCTTCCGTGAGCTCGCTGCCGATGTGCACCTTCATCGGCGCATCGCTCATCTGGAGCTGCTGGATGTCGGTGTTGACGGCGATGAAGTCGACCTGCGTGATGCCGGCGTCCATCATCCGGTCGAGCGCGTTCAGGCCGGCACCGCCGACGCCGACGACGCGGATCACGGCGAGGTAGGACGCACCTTCGCGTCCGCGCTCGAGGCGCGCCGGGTTGTCCGGGATCGGCTCGAGCCAGCGCGTGACCGTGCGCTCGGGCTCCTCCTGCGGCGGTGTGTACGGCGGCGGGGCCGGAACGGGCGCAGGGGCTGACGGCTGATACTGCTCGGGCTGAAGCTCTTGCGGCTGCTGCTCGTCGCCCTGTTCTCGCCGCTGGGCGGCCTCGGTTGCGCGGAACAGCTCTGCAAGCGGCCCCTCACGCATGCTTGCGCGGTTTCTCGCCATTGGACAGCACCTCCTTCGCAAGATCACGGTACATCTGCGCGGCATCCCCGGAGGGCTCGTACTTCAGCACGGAGACGCCTTTCACGGGTGCTTCTGCATAACGCACCGTCTTGCGAATGCGGGTGTTGTAGACGAGATCGCCGAAATTCTCGCGCAGCAGCTCGTCCGCCTCGCGCGAGTGGGTGACGCGCTTGTCGTACATCGTCGGGACGATGCCCAGGATCGACACGTTCGGGTTGAGGTTCTCGCGCACCATCTGCAGCGTGTTCTCGAGCTGGACGAGTCCGCGCAGGGAGAGATACTCGGTCTGCACCGGGACGATCACGCCCGTCGCCGCGACGAACGCGTTGATCGTCAGCAGGCCGAGGGACGGCGGCGTGTCGATCAGGATGTAGTCGTAGAGCCCGCGTACAGGTTCGAGCGCCTTTTGGAGCGCGCGCTCGCGGCCGATCTGACTCGACAGAGCGAGCTCGGCGCCGGCAAGGTCGATCGAGGACACGGCGATGTCGACCTCGCGGCGTTCGATCACCTCGTCGATCGGCACACGATGGACCAGCACGTCGAACATCGACTTCTCGATCGTGTCCGGGTTCAGACCCTGCGACATCGTCAGGTTCCCCTGCGGATCGAGGTCGAGGCAGAGCACGCGCAGCCCGCGCTCGACAAAGGCAACGCCGAGATTGAGCGTCGTGGTCGTCTTCGCGACGCCACCCTTCTGGTTCGCGAGCGCGATCACCTGCGGCTGTGCGGTGGCCTTCCCTTTCGAGGAGGGGCGGACATTCGGCCGCGGGACGAGGCGTGCGAGGGCCATGTACGCGGGTTTTCGGGTTCGTTCAGCGCATTCCTTCCGCCCCCTCCCGAAGTCGGGAGACCGCCGACTGGGCGCGCCGGTCGCCTTCGAGCCTCGCCCATGCCTCCGCTTCGCGGACGAGGGCACGCAATTCGCCGAGGAGCGCGGTCGCCGGCGCCCGTCCGGGTTCGAGCGCTTCGATTCGCTCCAGGCGGCGCAATACGCGTGCTGCTTCGTCCATGCAACCGAAGCTAGCGGTGAAGTTGTGACGTGTCTGTCACAACTTCGAGACGAAAGTGAGGCTTCGAAGCGCGGTCAGGCGGCGAGCGCCGTTGCCGGCCGCGGCCGCAGTCCGAGCAGCGTCTCGTCGAGCGTGGTGACGAGCTCGGCACGGTTGCCGTACAGCAGCGTCTCGACGAGAGCTCGGCGGAGCGCGTCGCGTACGACGCGGTTCGCTCGCTCGGCTCGAAGCGCTTCGAGCAGGTCGGCGCGGTCCTTCGTCGCCTCGCCGAGCAGCACGGCGGTCCGCATCGATGCCGCCCAGAGCCCGTCGTCGCCGCCGAAGAGCGCGGTGAGTGC
>DASYAO010000102.1:0-9275 GCA_036501285.1 Gaiellaceae bacterium | reverse complement strand
CAAGCCTGAGGCTTGTTCGCGAGCACGTTGCCGCTCGCGGCGATCGTGGCGACCGAGCAGCCGAACATCCCGTCGCCCATCATCCCTTTGCGGCCCGTGATCATCACCGAGCAGGCCGAAGCGTGGGTCTTCGGCGAGCGGATGCCGCAGCAGACGGCGACGATCTTGAACGGGCCCCCGGCGGCGTTGTAACGGTGCCTCCAGGTTTCGCCGAAGGTCGTACAGGGCTTCGTGGCCGAGGCGTGCATGGCGACGCCGGCAGATCGTGTCGAGGCTGAAGCCGTAGGCGGCGCGGCCACGACGACCGCCAGCAGGATGAGGCCGACTAGCCGCACGGAGACTATTGTTGCTGCCCGAGCGGTCGCCACGCAAGGCCTACCTGCCACGAAGGCCTACCTGCCACGAAGGCCTTCCTGCCACCAGGCGCGATGCGTGAAACCGGAGCGGCGGCAGGCCGGCTTCGACCTATGCCGCAGGCACGGGCTCGCGGGCGGTCTCGGAGCGCCGGAGCCGCGGACCGGCGCAGACGACGTCGAGCGCCGGGCAATCCGAGCAGGCGAAGTCACTGGGGCTCGGCACGAAGTCGCCATCGTCTATCCGGGTTATCGCCAGCGAGAGCCGGGACTTGAGCTCCGCGGCGTCCCCCGCCCGGAACACCCTGGAAACGGGGGCGTCCGGCCGCTCCAGGAAGGCGTAGACGACCTCGACCTCATCGGCGCCTGCCCGGAAGCAGGCGAGGGCGTAGACGAGCCGCTGGAGGCTGTATTCGGTCTCGACCACGTCGGCCGGGTCGCGGTCGCCGAGGGCGTTCGTCTTGTAGTCGACGACGAGGGCCCGGGCTCCGTCACGGCGAAAGAGGTCGAAGCGGCCGTGGATCAGGACGCCGTCGTGCTCGAACGCGAACGAGAGCTCCGGCCTCGCGCCGGCGGCCCGCGCCGCGAGCTCGGAGCCGCGGTAGGCGTCGACGTGGACGCCGATCCGCTCGAGGTCGGCGTCGGTCACGAGCGGATACCACTCGCGGACTGCCGTGACGTCGGTTTCCGGGTGCTCGAGCAGCCTGTGAACGGCATCGCCGAGCTCGGTCGCGGCGAGCCCGCCGCCTTCACCGCCCCCGCCGGACTGCCGCCGTTCGCGGAGGCCGGCGAGCCGCTCCGCGTAATAGCGATACGAGCACCGCTCGTAGAGCGCGAGCGCCGAGTACGAGAGCGTGCGCACGCGATGGAGCGGGGCAGGCGGCACCGGCACGAGCTCCGGCAGCTCGTACCCGCGCGGCGCGGGCTCGGCCGGCAGCTCGCCGAAGAGCGCGAGCTGGTCGCCCGACTCGACCTCGGTTTCCGGCGCTTCGGCGTCCGGCGCTCTTTGCTCGTCGCAGCGATCGAGACGGACGAGGAAGATCGCATCGCCGCGGTCGAGCTCGAACTGCTCGTGCTCGCCCGCGAGCTCTTCGGCGCAGTCGAGCTTGCCGAGGATCCAGCTGATCGGCGTTTCGCGTCCCTCGCCGACGGCGCCTGACACGATCAGCCGGTCGACGGCGCGCGTCATCGCGACGTAGTAGAGGCGCAGCCGCTCGTCGTCGTCTGCCTTCGAGAGGACGTACTCGTCGCTCGCGTCGGCGCCCGCCTTCTCACGCCCCGCGTCGGCGACGACGACCACTTTGAACTCGAGCCCTTTCGCCGCGTGGATCGTCAGCAGCCGAACGGCATCGGCGCCCTCCTCTTCGGAGACGGCCTCGTGCTGTGCGGCGCCTGCAGCCTCCTGGTCGGAGATGAAGCCGAGGAAACCCTCGAGGTCGCGGCCGCGCAGTTCCTCGTAGGCGCGCGCGAGCCGCATCAACTTGCGGAGATTCGCGTAGCGGCGCTGGCCGTCCCAGCGCGCGAGCACGGCGAGGTCGTAGTCGTGCTCGGAGACGACGAGCTCGCAGAGGCGCTCGAGCGAGACCCGCGCCGACGCGGCGACGAGCCGCTCGTAGCGCTGCTTGAACGCGCGGAAAAGCCGTTCGTCCCCGGCGTCGATCGCCTCCGGTAGCGACCGCTCGAGCCCCGTGAAGAGCGGACGGCGCCCGGCATGCCGCCGCAGCAGCACGAGCGCGTCGTTCGAGACGCCGACGAACGGCGAGGCAAGGACGGCGACGAGCGCCTCGTCGTCGTAGCGGTTACGCAGCAGCCGCAGGTACATCCGCAGGTCGACGACCTGCTGCTGGCCGAAGTAGCGCCGGCCGGTCGCGCGGAACGTCGGCAGCCCGAGCGCGCGTAACTCCTCCTCGTACCACTCGGCGTCAGTCCCGGCGGCGAAGAGCAACACGATCTCGCCCGGCGTCGCAGCGCCGGCATCGACGAGCTCGCGCACGCGCCGCGCGACGTGTCTCGCCTCGGCGCGGCGCCAGTGCAGCCCACTTCCCGAGTACGACTGCTTGTCGGTGACGAGCAGCTCGACCGGATGGCCGAAGACGGGGTCGGGGAACTCGCTCGACGCGTGCAGCGGCTGGTAGCCGTCGCCGAACGACGAGCCGAAGAGATAGTTGACGGCCGCGAGCACCTCGGGACGCGAGCGATAGTTCTCGGTCAGCGGCAGCCGCTGCGATGCCGCCTCGCGACGTGCGCGAAACACCTCGACGTCGGCGTGCCGGAACGAGTAGATCGACTGGAACTCGTCGCCGACGAAGAAGACGTCCTTTTGCACCCCGCCTGCGAGCAGGTCGATCAGCTCGCACTGGAGCGCGTTCGTGTCCTGGAACTCGTCGACCATGATCGCGCGGAACCGCAGCTGCTCGGCCTCGCGGATGCGGTCGTCGTTCGCGAGCAGGTCGCGTGCGTAGAGCTGGAGATCTTCGAAGTCGAGCGCCGACTCGCGCTCCTTGCCGTCGGCGTACTCGAGCGCGAAGAGCCCGAGCAGCTCCTGCAGCAGGACTCGCTCGCGCAGCAACACGACCGAGAGCGCCGCCGCCGCGAGCTCGGTGCGAGTCTCCTCGTAGCTCGCCGCACGCGCGCCACGCGCACGGAGCGCCTTGAGGTCGACGAGGCGCTCAGGGTCGGCCGGCAGCTCGAGCGCTCCGCGCGCGGCCGCCTGCTGGTTCGCGGTCGCGGCAGTGTCGTCGAGCAGGCACTGCGCGGCATCGCGGAACGCGTCGAGCGTTGCGGAGAGGTCGGGCTCGGACCACGTCTCGATCACGAGCGGGCGCCCGGACGAGCGGAGCTTTTCGTAGAGCGAGACGAGGTTGCGCCGCAGCTGCTGGCTACCCGTTGTCGCGACGAGCCGAAGCCGGTCGGCCGCGCGCGTCGCGAGGAACTTCTCGAGCGCGCGGCCGAACGCCTCGCCACGGAGCACGGCGCCCTGCTCCTCGTCGAGCGCCCGGAAGCGCGGGTCGATCCCGACCGCGAATGGATGCGCGCGCAGCAGTCGCAGGCAGAAGCCGTGGATCGTCGAGACCCAGGCGCCGTCGAGCTCCTGCGCGAGGTCGAGGCGGCCGCGCCGTCCGAGCTCAGCGCGGATGCGCGAGCGAAGCTCGCCCGCAGCCTTGTTCGTGTACGTGATCACGAGCACCGACTGGACGTCGAGCCCCTCGTCGCACACCGCGCGCACGAAGCGCTCGACGAGCACGCGCGTCTTGCCGGTGCCGGCGCCCGCCGAAACGAACACCTCGCCGCGCGCGTCGACGGCCTTCAGTTGCTGCTCGTTCATGCGCGACCGATGCGGCACATCGTCCACAGGTCACACCACGACGGACAGTCGCCGCCGCGCGGATCGTGCGCAACGTCGCCCTCGGTGATGCGCTTCGCGGCGCCGTGCGCGTAGCCGCGCGCCGCCTCGACCTGCTGCCAGAACGCCTCGTCGTCGAGATAGTCGCGGTCGGCGAAGCCGGGCAGATCCTCGCGTGCGTCCTCGCGGAGCATCCCGCGCGCACCGCGCGAGCCGGCGAGCGCGCGATAGAGGCCGCCGAGCGGCTCGATCCCGACGAGGTCGCGCAGCACGAGCATGTAGAGCGGGATCTGCAGCCGCCGCTCGGCGTCGATCTGCCGCGCCGAATGAGACCCCTTCCCCGACTTGTAGTCCTGCACGATCCCGCGCGCGCTGAACGGGTCGACGTCGATCCGGTCGATCTTCCCGGAGAGGAACAACCCGTCGCCGAGCTCGAGCCCGCGCTGCAACTCCGGTGCCGAGCGATCGCTGCCGAAGCCGACCTCGAACCGCCGCGGCACGAGCCCAAGCTCGGACACAGCCTCCTCGCAGACGAAGCGCGTCAGGTCGCGGCGAAGGCTCTCGCGGAGCTCGGCCGCCTCGACGTCGCCGAGCTCGAGCCGGACGCCGGAGCGAAGCGACTCGTCGAGGCACCGCTCGAGGAACGGCAGCGCCGCGTCGAGCGTCTCGGCGGTGACACGTTCGACGCCGAGCTCCTTCGGCAGGCCGCCGTAGAACGAGTAGAGCGTCTGATGCGCCACCTTGCCACGAAGGAGCGCGTCGGCCTCGGCGTCGATCGTCTTCGGGTCGACGATCCGCTCGAAGAGCCACGCCGACGAGCAGTCGATGAAGCGCTCGAGCTCGGTGACGCCGAACGTCGTGCGCATGCCGAAGACGTCGAGGACGGCGGGGTTGCGCAACGTCGGATCGCGGTCGAACGCGTCTCGTGCTCGAGCGATGCGGCGCGCCCATCCGTTCGCGTCGGCGAGCGCGCGGGCGAACGGCTCCTGGTCGAAGTCGGCCGTGAGCCGAGCGAGCGAGCGCAGCCGCTCGCGTTCGGTGG
Source organism: Gaiellaceae bacterium (assembly GCA_036501285.1). Taxonomy (GTDB): domain Bacteria; phylum Actinomycetota; class Thermoleophilia; order Gaiellales; family Gaiellaceae; genus PALSA-600. The sequence goes on along the minus strand of DASYAO010000102.1, from coordinate 4,537 downwards.
GCGCGCTGTCGACCGGCCAGGTGAGCTGCGAGAGCGGGCGGCGGGTCGTCGCTCGCGCAACGTCGTCGGCGTCGAACGACGCGCCGACCTCGTGCCAGAACGGGCTGGCCTCACGCGGCGCGCCGTCGTCGCTCGCCGCCTCGCGCACGAGGTAGAGCCGGTCGCTTGCCCGCGTGCAGGCGGTGTAGAAGAAGTAGCGGTCGCGACTGACCGGATCGGGGCGCTCGAGGCGGCGGCCGAGCTCGCGGCGGCGGTCGTCGTCGAGGAACGGCGAGCTGCGCTCGCGGCGCGGTAGTGAGCCTTCCTCGAGCCCGAGCACGAAGACGACCGCGAAGCGGCGCGTGCGGGCACGCAGGAGATCGAGCACGGCAACCCGCCCGGCCTCACCTGACGGTGTCGAGACCTCGACGCGCTCGAGCGCCGCGATCAGGTCCTCGGCACCGAGCGCCTCGCCCAGCTGCTCCCACGCCTCGAGCTCGTCGAGCAGCTTCGTGGCGGCGCCGAGCGTGCGCAGGTCGAGCCGCGATGCCTCGCCTGCGGGCGGCGCGTCGAGCCCATATGCGGAGCGGAGCATCGACGCGAGCAGCGCGCGGACCCCTTCGATGCGGTTCGTCGCCTCGCGCAGGTCTCGCAGCGCGACGAGCGGAGCCTCGCGCAGCCGTTCAGCCTCCTCGACGACGCGCTCCGGCGATGCGACGGCACGGCCACGCAAACGGCCTTCGACGTAGTCGACGGACCCGCGCGAGACGCCGGAGTACGGCGAGCGCAGGAAGCCGAAAAGCTCCTTGCGGCCGCCGTTCCCCCACGCAAACCGAAGCAGCGAGCTCAGTGCATGGCCGAGGGGCGTCGAAGAGAGCCGGCGCTGCGCCTCGAGCGCATACGGGATGCCGAAGCCGCCGAGCACGGTCTCGAGCGGCGCGCGGAACCGGTCGGCCGAGGGGACGACCACGGCGATCTGCTCCGGCGCGACGCCGTCGCGGACGAGGCGCAGCAGCTCCTCGGCGACGAGCTCGAGCGTGTCGCGCACACCTGCGCCTTCGAGGAAGCGGACCGCGCCGCCGATGGGGGGCGGCGCCACGGTCGCCGGCTCGAAGAGCGTGCGCTCGAGATGTGCGAGCGCGGGCGCGGCGTACTCGGACGATCGCGGCGAAAGCTCGGTCGCGTTGCCGTCCGCGAGCGCAGCCAGATCCTCCGCCGTTCGCCGCAGCGAAGCAAACGCAGCGCGCCCGGGTTCATACGGGAGCGAGACGTCGACGTCGGCTCGTCCGGCGAGCGCTTCGAGCAGGCTCCACTCGGCGGCGGTGAGATCTTCGAACCCGTACGCGAACACGGGCTCGCCGTGCCACGCGGAGAGATCCGACTGCAGGCGCTCGACCGCGAAGCGGCGGAGCAGGTCGCGATCCCACCGGCCGACGCGCTCGAGCTCGCCGCGGTAGGCGGCGTAGAGTACGGCGAGGTCGCCGTCGAGATCGGCCGGTTCGAGCAGGCCGGACTCGAGCTCGCCGAGCGCCGACAGGAGCGTGTCGACGAAGCCGGCGAACCGCGCCGAGCGGGAAAGCGAGAGTCCTTCCGAGGCGAGGACGCGGTCGACGGCCCGGCGGGCCGCGAGCACCCGCTGGGCCTGGCCCACGACCTCGCGGCGGCGCGTGTCGCCGGCGACGATCCGCTCGAAGAGATCGTCGAACGTGACGATCGAGCCGCCGACGAGACAGCCCGCGCGCGCGAGCAGGTCACGCTCGACGCGGTCGACGTCCGACCGGTTCGGCACGATCAGAAACGGCTCGTCGTCGAGGCGCGCCAGATAGCGCTCCAGCAGGAGCGCGACCTTGCCCGCGTTCGCGGGCCCCGCGAGGAGGCTCAAACCCACCGAGTCATCCTAGTTTTGCTCTGGACGGTTCCGCTGCCGTCCGGCAGACGCTTCAATCGAATTTCACGGTGCGAGAGCTAAAGATCTCGCACCGACAGTCACTTGTAAGCGCTATTCGGCCGCAGCGCGGGGGCGCCGGCCGCGGCGGGCGGCGGCACGGCCCGGCATCGAGCCGGCGCAGTCGTCGCAGAGGTCGGCGACCTTCGAGCCGCGGCGGGCGTCCGTGTAGGTGACCCGGAGCAACGCGCCCCGGCTCTCCTCGACTTCCTTGCCGCAGTTGTCGCAGACGAGAACGGTTTTCCTGGCCACGGCGGGATTCAACCAGAAATTGCGCGCTCGACGCGCCTGTGCCAGACCCGATATCCGACGAAGCCAATTGCAGCCAGGATCACGATTCCGATTACCGCATAGAGCCCGTAATGGCCGATAGTATCGGCGACCGCCTTTCCGAAGACATAGGCGATCAGGCCGATGGCGGTGGCCCAGAGAATTCCGCCCGCGGCATCAAAGAGGAAAAAGACGCGCCAGCGCATGTGGCTGATCCCGGCCATCCAGGCTGCAGTCGTTCGCAGGACGGCCACGAAGCGCGCGACGAGCACGGTCTTCGCCCCATGGCGCTTGAAGAAGCGCTCTGCCCGCGGCAGCAGCTTCGTCGAGGTCGAGCGCAGGACGGGGATGCGGTCGAGCAGCTTGCGTCCGCCGAGACGCCCGATCCAGTAGCCGGTGTTGTCGCCGGCGATCGCGCCAGCCGCTGCGATGACGATCACCACTTCGATCGAGTGGAAATGTCCGTTCGACGCGAGCACTGCGGCAGCGATCAGCGTGGTCTCGCCGGGAAGCGGAATGCCTGCACCCTCGATCGCGACGAGGAAGAAGAGGATCACGAGCCCGTATGACTGGAGCAGGTGCGCCATCGCCCGTCGAGTCTAGGTGCAGCCGCTCGATGCGATAGCGTCCGCGCGCCATGCGGGTGGGCATACCGAGGGAGCAAGCCGCCGGCGAGCGCCGCGTGGCGATCGTGCCGGAGCTCGTCAAACGGCTCGGGGGATTCGAGGTCGCCGTCGAGCGCGGCGCGGGCCTCGAGGCCGGCTTCGACGACGACGCGTACGCGGAAGCGGGCGCAGAGCTCGTCGCCGATGCATGGCAGGGCGTCGATGCGGTCGCGAAGGTGGCGAAGCCGAGCGCGGCTGAGATCGAGAAGCTGTCGTCGGGACAGCTCCTCGTCGCGTTCCTGCAGCCGCTCACCGATCGTGAGGGCATCGAACGGCTGACGGCGAAAGGCGTGCTCGGATTTGCGATGGAGTCGATACCTCGCACGACGCGCGCGCAGTCGATGGACGCGCTCTCGTCGCAGGCAACTGTGTCGGGGTACAAGGCAGTGCTGATCGCCGCCGACCGGCTGCCGCGGTTCTTCCCGATGCTGACGACCGCCGCGGGGACGATTGCGCCCGCACGCGCGCTCGTGCTCGGTGCCGGCGTCGCGGGGCTGCAGGCAATCGCGACGGCGCGACGGCTCGGCGCAGTCGTTTCGGGCTTCGACGTCCGGCCGGCCGTGCGCGAGCAAGTCCAGTCGCTCGGCGCGACGTTCCTCGATCTCGGCATCGTCGGCGAGGAGACCGAGGGCGGGTATGCACGCGAGCTGACGGCAGACGAGCAGGCGCGCCAGCAGGCAGCGCTCGAGCAGCGCATCCCGGAGTTCGACATCGTGATCACGACCGCCGCGATTCCCGGCCGGCCAGCGCCGAGACTGATCCCTGCGTCCGCCGTCGAGGGGATGCGCGCCGGTTCGGTGATCGTCGACCTCGCGGCCGAGACGGGCGGCAACTGCGAGCTGACCGAGCCGGGCGAGGTCGTGCAGCGCGGCGGCGTGACGATCGTCGGCACCCTCAATCTGCCGAGCACGATGCCGACACACGCGAGCCAGCTCTACGCGCGCAACGTAAGCGCGCTCCTCGAGCATCTCGCGCCGGGCGGCGAGCTCGCGCTCGACTGGAACGACGAGATCACGGCGGGAACGTGCGTGACGCGAAAGGAGACCGAGTGAGCCACTACGCGCAGTTGGTGGTCGAGCTGACGATCCTCGTGCTGGCGATCTTCCTCGGGATCGAGGTGATCTCGAAGGTGCCGACGCTTCTGCACACGCCGCTCATGTCCGGCACGAACGCGATCCACGGGATCGTGATCGTCGGCGCGATGCTCGTCGCGGGGATCGCGGGCGCCGACACGCTGACGGGCTGGGTCGGCTTCGCGGCGATGATCCTCGCCGCCGCGAACGTGGTCGGCGGCTTCGTCGTCACCGACCGGATGCTCGAGATGTTCAAGAAGCGTGAGCCGCCGAAGAAAGACGGCAGCTGATGGGCTCGACGACGTCGAACCTGCTCTACCTCGTCACGATCATCTGCTTCATCCTCGCGCTGCGGTTTCTGTCTTCACCGACGACCGCGCGGCGTGGCAACTGGATCGGTGCGTTCGGGATGGTGATCGCGATCGTCGTGACGCTCTCGCACAGCGGCCTCCATATCGGCTGGCGGATCCCGGTCGGCGGCGCGATCGGCGCCGTGTTCGGGGCGGTCGGAGCGCGCCGCGTGAAGATGACCGCGATGCCGCAGATGGTGGCGCTGTTCAACGGCGTCGGCGGCGGCGCGGCGGCGCTCGTGTCGCTCGCGGAGT
>DASYAO010000101.1:0-15940 GCA_036501285.1 Gaiellaceae bacterium | reverse complement strand
ACGGGCAGCTGCGCGTATGGAACGCCAATCGCGACATCGTCGAGGTCGTGCGCGAGCTCTCGAAGGCGACGGAAGTCGGCGCGCTGGCGCACGCCTGATCCGACTCGCTACATGCCCATCGCGTGGTAGCCGCTGTCGACGTACAGCGTCGTACCGGTGACGTTGCGGCCGTCCTCGCCGAGCAGATAGGCGGCGGCGCCCGCAACGTCGTCAGCGTCGATGTGGCGATGCAGCGGCGCGCGCTCCTGGACGATCGCCTCCATCGTCGGAAAGCCGGCGATCGAGCGCGCCGCAAGCGTCCGCACCGGGCCGGCCGAGACGGCGTTGACACGAATGTTCTTCCGGCCGAGATCCCACGCGAGATAGCGGACGCTCGAGTCGAGCGTCGCCTTGGCGACGCCCATCACGTTGTAGTGCGGCACGGCGCGCTCGCCGCCGAGATAGGTCATGGTCACGATCGAACCGCCGCCCGCAGCCTCCATCAGCGGCTCGGCGGCGCGCGCACACGCGACGAGCGAGTACGCGCTGACGTCGAGCGCCATCCAGAAGCGCTCGCGCGGCGTGTCGGTGAAGCGGCCCTCGAGATCTTCGGCCGCGGCGAAGGCGACCGAATGCACGAGCAGGTCGAGCTGGCCGCCGAACGCCTTCCCCACCTCGTCGAAGACGCGCGCGATGTCGTCGTCGGAGCGGACGTCGCACGCGGTGACGAGCGGGCTCGAGACCGACTCGGCGAGCTCGCGCACGTTGCTCTCGATCCGCTCACCCTGGAAGGTGAAAGCGAGCTGCGCCCCGTCGTCGGCCAGGCGCTTGGCGATCGCCCACGCGATCGAGCGCTTGTTGGCGACGCCGAGAACGAGCCCTCTCTTCCCTTGGAACACGCGGCGAGGCTACCGTGCCCGAACGATGCGCGTCGCAGTCGTCACCGGAGCATCGTCGGGCATCGGCGCCGCGCTCTGCCGTGAGCTCCGATCGCGCGGCTGGCGCGTCGTCGGCCTCTCGCGCCGCCCGGCGCCCGAGGCGGACGAGCACGAGGAGTGCGACGTCGCCGATCGCGGCATGGTCGAGGTCGTCGCGTCGAACGTGATCGCCCGGCATCCGCAGATCGACCTGCTGGTCAACAACGCCGGCATGCCTGCCCGCGGCGGCTTCCTCGACGTCGAGCCGGAGCGCATCGAGTCGGTCGTCGACGTCAACTATCTCGGCGGCCTGTGGTGCCTGCGCGCGTTCCTGCCAGCGCTCGCAAGCGGCTCGACACTCGTCAACGTGGTGTCGGTCGCGGGCGCGGTCGCGGGCGGACCGTACTCCGCGTCGAAGCACGCGCAGCTCGCGTTCTCGCGCTCGATCGGAAACGAGATCGCCGATCGAGGGATCTCGGTGCTCGGCGTTCTGCCCGGCTTCGTCGAGACCCCGGGCTTCCCGCAGCGTGGACGCCTCGGGTTTCTGATGCGGGCGATCGTGATCGACCCGCCGCTCGTCGCCAAGCGCACCATCGACGCCGTCGAGGCGGGGAAGCACGAGATCGTCGTGCCGCGCTTCTACCGCCCCGCGCTGTGGGCGCAGGCGCTCGCGCCCGGGATCCTCATGCGCCGGCGACTACCCGGTGTGCGCGTGTAGCGTCCGTCTGGATGCGTGTCGCGAGCTCGTAGTTGATCGTGCCGGCGACGGCCGCGTGCTCTTCGAGGCGGATGCGGCGGTCGACGATCGTCACCTCCGCGCCGACCGGCAGGCGGCGGTCGAGCTCGACGGCAAACGAGTCCATCGAGACCACGCCGACGACCTGACGCCGTTTGCCCGCGACGTAGACGTGCGTTCCTGTGAGATCGCGGCGGAAGCCGTCCGCGTAACCGACGGGGACGATCCCGATCCATCGCTCCTCGTCGGCGACGAACTTGCGGCCGTAGCCCGTCGAGTCGCCGGGTTCGAGCCGTCGCACGAGCGCGAGCTCGCTCCGCCACGAGAGCACGGGCGTGAGGCCGTCGTCGGCGGGATCGCCGCCGAACGGCGATAGGCCGTAGAGCGCAATGCCGCAGCGTGCGGCGTCGAAGCGCGCGTCCGGCAGGCGCAGCGTCGCCGCGCTGTTTGCGATGTGGCGCGTCAGGTGCGCGTAGTCGGCCGTCGCCGCGGCGAATCGCTCGATCTGCACGCTTGCGAAGGCGGGATCGGTGTCCGCCGTCGCGAAATGCGACATCAACCCGATCACGTTGCGTTCCGGCGCGCGCACCTCGGAGACGCCCCAGCGGCCCATGCCCGTGTCGAGCTTCACGTGCACCGGTATCCCTTCGGGAATGGTCTCTCCCACCGCAAGCTCGAGTCGTGCCTCGCGTGCAAGACCGATCTCGGCCGTCGGCCCCATCACGAGGATGCGCGGCTCCGGCAACCCGGCGCGAAGTTCGACCGCTTCCGCGATCGTCGCGACGCAGAGCGCGGTCGCGCCGGCATCGAGAGCGGCGCGCGCGCAGTCGAACGCTCCGTGGCCGTAGCCGTCGGCCTTGACCACGGCCCAGAGCTCGGCACCATCGAGTGCGCCGCGAAGACGTTGTACGTTGGCGCGCAGAGCGCCGAGGTCGATCGTGATCTCGCTTCGGCTCATGCGAACGGCTCGTCCCATCCTTCCCCGGCGAGAGCCCGCCGAAGCGCCGGGAGCAAGTCGCTTGCGACCACGCCGACGGCCGGGTCGACGAGCCGCGAGGCGATGCCGTGCACGACGGCTCCGGCAGCGGCGGCGTCCTGCGGCTCCATGCCCTTCGCAAGGAATGCCGCGATCACACCGGTGAGCACGTCGCCCGTTCCGGCCGTCGCGAGCGCCGGTGTGCCGTACGGCGCGACGACGACGCCTGCGCGTGGCGCCGCGACGAGCGTGTCGGCGCCCTTGAGCACGACGACGGAGGCAAACCGGGAGGCCGCCTGCTGGACCGACGCGAGCCGATGCGCATCGACCTCGCGCGAGCTGACCCCGAGCAGCTTGCCGAGCTCGCCCGCGTGCGGCGTGAGCACCGTCGGCCCGCGACGACGGAACGGCTCGAGGCTCCACAAGGCGTCGGCGTCGACCACGGCCGGCAGCTCGAGCTGCTCGAGCAGGAGGCGCACGAAGTCACGCGTGCCGTCGCTCCGGCCGAGCCCCGGGCCGATCGCAACTGCGTCCGCGCGTTCCGCGAGCTCGAGCACCGCCTCGGCCGCGCGCGGCAGCAGCCTTCCCGACGCGTCCTCGGGCAACGCGTGCTTCACCGCCTCGAGAACGCCTGTCTCGACGACGCCGAGCGTCGATTCGGGAACAGCGAGCGTGACGTAGCCCGCATCGGCGCGAAACGCCGCCAACGCGGTCAAGATCGGCGCGCCGGTGAACCCTGGCGAGCCGCCGACGACCAGTACCGAGCCGGCGCGATACTTGGTGCTGTCGCGGCCCTTGCGCGGAACCCGCTGCAAGAGTTGCGGCGTCGCAACCGCGTGCTCGTACTCAGCGGCGGCGAGGCCGATCGGCGCGACGTGCACGCGGCCGGTGTGGAAGCGCCCCGGCGCGACGGCGATTCCGACCTTCGGGCTGCCGAACGTGACGGTTGCCGTCGCCTCCACCGCGACACCCGGCACCTCGCCGGTCGATGCGTTCACACCTGACGGGACGTCCACAGCCACGACGGGAACGCCCGCCTCGTTGATCCGCTCGATCACGCGCACGAGATCGTGCCTCGGCGCGTCTCGCAGCCCGATTCCGAGCAGCGCGTCGACGATCACCTCCGCACCCGCGATCTCGCCGAACGCCTCGACCACGGTGACGTCGCGGCCGGCCTCGCGCAGGAGGCGCGCGCAGACACGCCCGTCGCCACCGTTGTTGCCGCCGCCGCAGACGACGGTGACGCGGCCGGGGAACTGCTCGAGCACGAGCTCCGCGACCGCTCGCCCCGCGCGTTCCATCAGCTCGTCCATCGAGCCATCGTGCGCTGCCTCGGCGGCGCGGGTCTCGTCGGCTGTAAGGAGCGGGATCAACTGGTGAAACTGGAAACGACGATCGCAACTGCAGCGGCGAGCTCACGCGAGTGCGTCATGCTGACGTCGATCCGCGTCGCGCCGAGCCGCTCCGCTGCCTTCGCGGTCCGGCCGGAGAGCTGCACGCCCGGCTTCGGCCGGCCGCTGATCTCGATCTCCTTCCACGTGAAGTGAACGCCGGTGCCGAGCGCCTTGCCGATCGCCTCTTTCGCGGCGAAGCGGCCTGCATAGTGCTGCGCCGGGTTCGCCTTCGAGTCGCAGTACGCGCGCTCTGCCTGCGTGAAACACCGCTCACGGAAGCCGTCGCCATGGCGCTCGAGCGCGTTGCGCACGCGAGCGATCTCGATCAGGTCCAGGCCGAGTTTCAAGGGTTGGCCTCGAGCCAGTCGGGCAACTGCGCGACCGACGAGAGGATGCCGTCGGGCATGACGCCCGAGTCCTCGACCTCGTCCGGCCGGAACTTGCCGGTGCGCAGGAGCACGGTGCGCATGCCGTGGCGCTGCGCGCCGCGGATGTCGGCCTCGACGTCGTCGCCGACCATCCACGTCAGCTCGGCGTCCGCGTCGATCGCCTCGAGCGCCGCCGCGAAGAACTCGGGACTCGGCTTGCCGAGCACAGTCGCCTCGACGCCCGCCGCCCACTCGAGCCCGGCGACAAACGCGCCGGCGTCGAGCTTCGGGCCGTTCGCGGTCTGCCACCAGCGCCCCTTGTGCAGGCAATAGAGCTCGGCACCGGCCTCGAGCTCGAGGAACGCCCGGTTGAGGTTGAGGTAGGAGAAGACTCGGCCTGGCTCCTCGCCCTCGTCGCAGCCCCCGAAGAGCACGGCTTCGGCGTTCATCCCGATCAGCTGCAGCCCGTCGAGATCGTCGAGGAGGCCGGGCATCGTCAGCGCGAGCACGCGCTTGCCGGCGAGGACGCGCGCGGCGACGCCTCCCGGGGTCTGGAGCTCGTCGTCGTCGACGACGAAACCCATCTCCCGCAGCGACTCGCCGAGCTGCTTCCGCGAGGTGACGGTCGAATTCGTGACGAAGCGGAGCCGGTGCCCGGCCGAGCGCAGCCGCCGGACGGCGTCGACGGCCCCGGGGATCGGCTCGCCCGAAACGTGCAGCACACCGTCGACGTCGAGCAGAATCGCCGCCATGGACGCCGACTCTATCCGGTCGGAAATTCAGTTCCGGGTCTCGCGCTCGAGCGGCCCCGGCGGCCAGCACGCGAACAAGACGGCGTCCCGCGTGGAGGCGATCTTCGACGTCGAGTCGTCCGAAGGCCTCAGCGAGGCGGAGCGCAAGCGCGTGATCGGGAAGCTCGGGAACGTCGTCCGCGCCGTGGCGCAGGACGAGCGGTCACAGCTGCGAAATCGTCAGCTTGCGACCGAGCGGGTGGTCGAGCAGGTGCGGGATGCTGCCCGGCCCCGGCGAAAGCGCACCGCCACCGAGCCGACGGCGGCGTCGCGTGCGCGCAGGCTCGAGGAGAAGCGCCGTCGCGGCGAGACGAAACGACTTCGGCAAGAGCCCGACGGCTAGAGGTTGCGCCGGTCGAGCCGTGAGTCGGTGCCGTAGCGGAGCGAGAGAAGCCCGACGACGACCACTGCAGCCACGAAGAGGATGAACATTGTCATGACCCCATCCTGCCCGCGCTTGTCTATTAGCACAAGTCAAGCTATCATTGATGTCGATCATGGAACCTGATAGATGGCTGGGCGTCGAATTGAGGCATCTGGCTGCCCTCCAGGCGGTCGCCGGCGAGGGCACCTTCGGCCGCGCAGCTGAGCGCCTCGGCTACACCCAGTCGGCGGTCAGCCAGCAGATCCAGACGCTCGAGCGGATCGTCGGCGAGCCGCTCTTCGAGCGCCCCGGCGGCCCCAGGCCCGTGAGTCTGACCGAGGCGGGACGCGTCCTCCTCGGCCATGCAGACTCGATCGTGGCGCGCCTCCAGGCGGCCCAGGCCGACCTCGCGACGCTCTCGTCGGGCGAATCCGGCTCGCTCCACGTCGGCACCTTCCAGAGCGTCGGGGCCAAGGTGCTGCCCGAGGTGATCCGCCGGTTCCGCAAGGCGTGGCCGGCCGTCCAGATCGAGCTCCGCGAGTCGCACTCCGACTTCGACCTCTCCGACGCGGTCGAGCGCGGCGAGCTCGACCTCGCCTTCGTCCAGCTCCCGCTCGACGACAACCCTTCGCTCGAGACGATCGAGCTCCTGCGCGACGAGTACGTGCTCGTGACCGCGTGCGACTCGCCCTACGCGGCGAACGGCAAGCGCCCGTCGCTCCGCGACATCGCCGAGCAGCCGCTGATCGGCGCCCGCACCTGCCGCGCGACCGAGCTCCTCGTCGACCAGCTTCGCGCCACCGGTACCGAGCCGCGGTTCGTGTTCCGCTCCGACGAGAACGGCGTCATCCAGGGCCTCGTCGGCACCGGGATCGGGATCGCCGTCGTGCCTCGGCTCGCCGTCGACGAGAACGACGCCTCGGTGCGGATCGTCGAGCTCGGCCCGAAGATCGCACCCCGGATCATCGGCATCGCCCAGCACCGCGACCGCTATCACTCGGCGGCCGCCAGGGGCTTCGTGGCGACCGCGCTCGAGGTCGGCCTCGAGACCGCCAACGCGCTGGCTGCCTAGAAAAAGCGAAAAAAAGAACGGGGCCCGCGGTACGACTGAGCTGCGGCACTCAGATGCGTCGCCGGCCCCGCATGAGGTGGGACTCGCTCAGTATGCCAAAAGTAAACGAGATGTCCATCCCTCGGACGAGGGAGGGATCGTCTACTCGACTGTCACCGTCTTCGCCAGGTTCCGCGGCTGGTCGACGTTCAGGCCCCGAAGGCGGGCGATCCGGTAGGCAAGGAGCTGCAGCGGCAGGGTCGCGAGCACGGCCTGTAGGAACGCCGGCGACTTCGGGACGTAGATGACGTCGTTTGCGTGGTGCTGGATGTCCTCGTTGCCGTCGGTCGCGATCGCGATCACGTGCGCGCCGCGGGCCCTGGTCTCCTGGATGTTCGAGACGACCTTGTCGTAGACATGGTTGCTCGTCGCGACGACGACGACCGGCGTCCCGTCCTCGAGGAGGGCGATCGGGCCATGCTTCATCTCGCCCGCGGAGTAGGCCTCGGTCGGGATGTACGAGATCTCCTTCAGCTTGAGCGCGCCCTCGAGCGCGACCGGCAGCCCAATGTGGCGGCCGAGGAAGAGGAAGAACGGCTCCTGGTAGAAGCGCTGCGCGATCTCCTCGACCGGATGGTCGCCCGTGAGGAACTTCTCCATCTTCGCGGGCAGCTTCCAGACCTGGTCGAGGATGAACTCGATCTCCTCGGGCGCCAGCGTCCCGCGCTGGCGTGCGAGCTCGAGGCCGATCAGATACATCAGCACGACCTGCGCGGAGAAGGTCTTCGATGCGGCGACGCCGACCTCGAGGCCCGTACGCGTGAGCAGCACCGAGTCGACTTCGCGCGTGATCTGCGAGCCCATCTGGTTTGTGATCGCGACCGTGCGCGCGCCGAGCTCGCGCGCGAGCTGCATCGCCTGGATCGTGTCGCGCGTCTCGCCGGACTGCGAGATGCCGATCACGAGCGTGTCGCGGTCGAGCACCGGCCTGCGGTAGATCCACTCGCTCGCGATGTCGGGCTCGACCGGGATGCGCGCCCACTCCTCGATCACGTACCGGCCGACGACACCCGCGTGATAGGCGGTGCCGCACGCGACGATGACGATCCGGCGGAGATCGCGGAGCTCCTCCTCCGACATGCCGAAGCCGTCCTGAACGAGCACGCCGTGGCGGATGCGGTCGCCGATCGTCTCGCGGATTCCCTCCGGCTGCTCGAAGATCTCCTTGAGCATGAACGTCTCGTAACCCTCGCGCTCGGCAACGTCGGCGTCCCAGTCGATCTCCTCGGTCTCGAGCTCGACGGGCGAGCCGTCCTCTGCGCGCAGGACGCGGACGGTGTCAGGCGTCACCTCGACGACGTCGCCGTCGTTCGGGAACTGCACGAGGCGCGTCTCTGCAAGGAACGCTGCGAGGTTGGATGCGAGGAAATTCTCGCCTTTGCCGAGTCCGACGACGAGCGGCGTCTGGCAGCGCACGCCGACGAGGCGGTGCGGCTCGTCGTGGTGGATGACGACGAACGTGAAATGTCCTTCGAGCCGGCGGTACACGGCGCAGACCGCTGCCGCGAGATCGCCGTCGTAGACGGTCTCGAGCAGGTGCGCGACGACCTCGGCATCGGTCTCCGAGGTGAAGACGTGCCCACCGTCCTCGAGCTCGCGCTTGAGCTCGCGGTAGTTCTCGACGATGCCGTTGAGGACGATCGCGAGCCGGCTCTCGTCGCAGCCGGTCAGCGGGTGCGCGTTGTGCTCCGTGACGCCGCCGTGCGTCGCCCAGCGCGTGTGACCGAGACCTGTCGTCGCAGTCGAGCCGTTCGTTCCGGTCTCGCGCTTGAGGTTCGCGAGATTGCCGACGGCGCGCACGTATTCGAGGCCATCCTCCTCGAGGAGCGCGATGCCCGCGGAGTCGTAGCCGCGGAACTCGAGCCGTTCGAGCCCGGTGATCAGCAGATCCTTCGAGGCTCTACTGCCGACGTACCCGATGATCCCGCACACATCGCACCTCCTTCACTGCTCACCTAAAACACAAAAGCCCGGCCGATGGTCCGTCCCAGCGTCGGAACGGTCAGCCGAGCTCTTCCTTGACAAGCGTTGCCAGGCTAGCACAGGCATCTCGCGCGACCTCATCATTGTCTGCCTCGGCAAGGACACGGATCAAGGGCTCAGTTCCCGATGGGCGAACGAGTACACGTCCGGTGCCTGACAGCTCGCCGTTCAGGCGCTCGACGGCGTCCTGAACGGCCTGACTGACCTGCTTCGACGAGACCCGGACGTTCTCCTTCGCCTGGGCCCAACGAGGCATCACGGCAGCGGCCTCGGAGAGCCGCCGGTCCTTCAGGGCGGCGCAGAGAAGCAGCGCCGCGGCCAGGCCGTCGCCGCTGACGTGGTCGCGCAGGTAGATGACGTGCCCGGACTGTTCGCCGCCGAGAATCGCTCCTTCGCGGCGGAGTGCCTCGAGCACGTAGCGGTCGCCGACGTCGGTTGTGAGGACGCGGATGCCGCGGTCGTGCATCAGCGAGTGGAAGCCGTGGTTAGTCATCTGCGTGACCGCGACGACCTCCACGCCGAGGTCGAGCGCGAGGATCGCGACGATCTGGTCGCCGTCGACGAGCTCTCCGTTCTCGTCGACCGCGAGCATGCGGTCGCCGTCGCCGTCGAAGGCGATGCCGACGTCGAACCCGCCTTCGACGACAAGCTTCTGCAGCGCCGCCGTGTCGGTCGCGCCGCAGCCGACGTTGATGTTCGTGCCGTCGGGAGTGTCGAAGAATGAGCTTGCGCCCGCGCGCAGGCGCGTGAAGACCTCGGCCGCGATCGCCGAGTAGGCGCCGTTCGCGCAGTCGATCGCGACACGCAGGCCCGAGAGATTCGAGCCGAACTTGTCGGCCACGTGGTCGACGTAGAACTGCGCCGGGTTCTCGACCTGCTCGACTGCTCCGTCGTCGTTCGACTCGAGGTCGAGCAGCGCTTCGATCTCTGCCTCCGCGGCGTCCGAGAGCTTTCGCCCCTGCGAGTCGAAGAACTTGACGCCGTTGTACTCGGGTGGGTTGTGCGACGCCGAGATCATCACCCCGAGATCGAGGCCGGAGAGCGCAACCGCCGGCGTTGGCAGCACGCCTCCGAGGTACGCCGTCGCGCCGGCGCTACGGATGCCGCGCACGAGCGCGTCTTCGAGCTCGGGACCGGAGCCGCGCGTGTCGCGCGCGACGAAGACGCGCCGCGCACGCGCCCATGACGTGGCTGCGCGGCCAAGCCGCTCGACGAGGTCGGTGGTGAGACCCTCGCCGACGACGCCGCGAACGCCGTCGGTTCCGAAGTAGCGACGGCTCATCGGCGGCGCGAACCTTATCGCGGTCGGTAAGCTCACGAACGATGAGCGATCCCAACGACTGGAACCGCCAGATCATCGAGGAGTTTCGGGCCAACGAGGGCGCGGTCGGCGGCATGTTCGCCGGCATGCCGCTCCTGCTGCTCCATCACAAGGGCGCAAAGACCGGCACCGAGCGCGTGAATCCGCTCGCTTACCAGCGCCTCGACGACGATTCGGTTGCGATCTTCGCGTCGAAAGGCGGCGCGCCGACCAATCCCGACTGGTACCACAACCTTGTCGCGAACCCCGATGCGTCGGTCGAGATCGGCGCGGACAGCTACCCGGTGCGCGCGCGGGTCGCGCAGAGCGACGAGCGCGATCGCATCTGGAGCAACCAGAAGACAGCGACGCCGCAGTTCGCCGAATACGAAGAGAAGACGACCGGGGTTCGCACGATCCCCGTCGTCGTCCTCGAGAAGACCTAGACGGCTTCGTCACCGAGCTCCGTGAGCTCGGACGCGGTGTTGACCGTCTCGACGTAGACCCGCCCGCCGAACTTCGTCGGGTCGAGCTTCCAGATCTCCGCCGGCAGCACGTTCACCGGGCGCAGAGGGTCAGTGTCGAACGCAGCGCGGCGCGCGAGGATGTGACGAGCGCCCCAGAGCGAATCGGCGGCCTCCTTCTCGCCGTTCGCAAGCCGAACCTCGAAGCCGACGCTCCCTGGCATCGAGCGCATTCTGCCGCGGCGGGACGATCCGACAGCCGTAAGATGGGGCCCCCGTGAACATCATTGTCTCGAATCTCAAGGGCGGTGTCGGCAAGACGACAACCGCGGTCTACCTCGCCGCCGCAGCGGCGGCGCGCGGCCACGAGCCCGTGATCCTGATCGACGGCGACCGCCAGGCCTCGTCCGCCGAATGGCTCGAGGAGCGGCCGATCGAAGGCGTCGAGGTAGTCGAAGCGCCGTCGGAGCGCACGCTCGCTCGCGCGATGAAGAGCAGCGAGGGCGGCGTCGGCGTGATCGACATGCCGCCGGGTGACGAGCGCCTCGTGCAATCGGCGCTGGGATCAGCCGATGCGGTCGTGATCCCGACCCGCGCCGGCGGCGTCGAGTTCACGCGCGTCGCGGTGACGCTCGACATGATCCCGGCGCGCACGCCGCGCGGCGTCGTCATCTGTTCGGCGCGACTCGGAACGAACGATCTCGAGGAGACGATCGCGTGGTGGAAGGCCGAGAAGGTTCCCCTTTGGGGTGTCATTCCCGAACGCGTGGGGATCGCGTCCGGGCCCGAGTCGCGGCTCTACCGCGAGGGGCTCGACGAGTACGACAAGGTTCTGCGCCGCGCTCTTCGCTGACCACCGGCCCTACTGGTGTTTGGGGTGCGGCCCCGTTGGTAGGCCGGATGTATGCAGCGTGGCCTTCGTCCCGTTGTCACGGTCTGGCTTGCGTGGTTGCTCCTGATGGCAGGCGCGAACCTCGCGACGCCGCTCTACGCGGTGTACGCGACGCGGTTCCACTTCTCGAGCCTCGTGCTCACCGCGATCTTCGCGACGTACGCGGTCGTGCTCGTGCCTGCGCTCGTGCTGTTCGGGCGGCTCTCCGACAGCATCGGCAGGCGGCTCGTGATCCTGCTCGGGCTCGGATTCGCCGTCGGCGGGCTCGCGCTCTTCGCCGCCGCGCAGAGCACGGCCTGGCTCTTCGGCGGCCGGCTGCTGCAAGGACTCGCCGTCGGGATGATCAGCGGCGCCGCAACGGCCGCCCTCGTCGAGCTCGACCCGGGCGACGACCGACGGCGCGCAGCGCTGCTCGCCGGGCTCGCGCAGGCCGGGGGCAGCGCGCTCGGGCCGCTTGTCGCGGGCGTTGTCGCGCAGTGGGCACCCGCGCCGCGGCAGCTCTGCTTCGTCGTGACACTCGCGGCGACGGTGGTGGCGGCGCTGTTCGTCCTTCGGGAGCCCGAGCCCGAGCGACGCGATCGCGAGCGTTGGACGATCCAGTGGCCGCGCGTGCCGCGGCGCGTGCGCGGTCCGTTCATGCGCGTTTCGCTCACGGCCGCCGTCGTGTGGGCAACCGTTGCGCTCTTCCTCTCGATCGTCCCCTCGTATGCAAGGTCGATCTTGAAGACGAAGAATCTCGCGCTCCTCGCCGCGATCGCGGCGCTTGCACTGCTCGCGTCAAGTGCTGCGCAGATCGCCGCGCAGCGTCGTTCCGGTTCGGGACGTCGCGACCAGACGATCGGCCTCGTCCTGCTCGCGATCGGGCTCGGCGGCGTGATTCTTGCGTCGCCGCTCGGCTCGCTTCCGCTGCTCGTGGTCGGCGCGGCCGCGGCCGGCGCAGGCCACGGGCTCGCGTTCGTCAACGCGCAAGAAGAGCTGAACGAGCTGGCGCCGGCCGAGCACCGCGGCGAAGTGACAGCCGCGTTCATCGCGTGCATCTACGCGCTCGTCGCAACCTCTGTGATCGCGACCGGCATCCTCGACCAATGGTTCTCACTCGAGCTCTCGGTCGATGCGGTCTCCGGCGCGTTGATCGTGCTCGCGCTCGCCGGCGCCGCGCTGCAGACCGGCGTCTACGGGTACCGGTACGAAGAAGCCTGCACGTAGTAGTCGTTCAACATCACGAGCCCGATCTGGGCATCCGTCGCCGACCGCTCCTCCACCTGGCCGGTATCGAGGTTGAAGACCGTCGCGTGGCATGCCGGTGTCGTGTACCGCGGATCCTGCGGGTTCGGGCAGCCGGTCTTCTCGCCGGCCCAAACCCACGGGCCGACGCCTGACGGGAAGTCCGCCCGCTGCGCCAGCCAGCCAGCCGCCGGCGAGCCCGCGTCCTTGACGAGCGACCGCAGCTGGTCGACCGTCGGCAGCTGCCAGAAACCTCCGTAGGAGTTTGCGAGCGAGACGCTCAAGTTCGTACAGCATTTGGTGCCGTACCAGCGGAGGAGGCTGTCCCACTTGCCCCGGATCGGCGACGATCCCGCACTCCACAGGATCCATGTACGCGGATCGAGCGCCGACGACTTCCAGACGAACTGCTTGAGCACGGAGCGCTCCGAACCCAGGTCGGCGTTGAAGGAGTCGAGCTCACGCTTGATCGTGTCCTCGGTCGCGCTCTTCGCGCGCAGGTAATTGATGCGCAGGTCGAAGAGCAGCGCCTGGTACATCGTGTAGTACTTGTAGACCTGTTCCGGGCCGTTCGCGAGCTCGTTCGTGATGAACGGCTGCGCGCTTCCGCGCACCTTCTTCAATGCGGATTCGAGGATGCCTTGCGCGCCGGGTACGCCGCTGACGAGGTAGTTACGGAGCGATTCCTGGGCGGCGTCGAGCCCGCCGGTCGGGCCGAGGCGTGCGATCAAGTCGGCCTTCACCTGCTCGCGCTCGCTGAGCGAGGACGACTGCGCGATCGTGCTCAGGTCTTTGATCGACCGGTCGATCAACGAGATGATCCGCGCCGCATGCTGCACGGAGAGGCTGAACTGCGCGTCCGTGATGTCCTTCGCGAGTTGGCTCAGGCTCTGCTTGACGTCCCCGATGCCCTGCTGCATACCTTCGAGCTGCGCGCGAATCTCTTCGATCTGCGCCTGTGTCGCGACGCTCGGGTCCTGGACGAATGGGCCGAGGAGGTTTCCGATCGTCGTGCCGGTGCTACCGAGCGCGCCGTTCTGGAGCTGCGTGACGAGATACGACGCGCCGGTTTTCGCGAACTTTTCCGCGACCGCCGCCGCAATCGGATTGAGCGCCGACTGCTTTGTGGTCTGCGAGCGCGCAGAGGCGCTCCCCGCGCATGCGAGCAGCACGAGCACGACGAGCACGGCCGCAGCCGCGCGTCTGCCGTGTGAGCCGGCGCCTTTCACGTAGACAAGACTTGCTGAGGCACCGGACAGGCAGCTCACCTTGACACCGCGAGTTGCGCGAACGCTTGGTCGACACGACGAAGCCACACGCCTGCCGAAGTGCCGGCACGAGCGCAGGAGACGATGACGCGGACGTTACCGTGCCAGCGCTCGGCGCCGTTCGCAGTCGACGAGCACGTCTTCGGAGCCTTCAACCAATGTCCGTTCGCGAAGTTGAAGTAATCGCTGAAGCCAGACGCGGCGACGCGCTGGGGATCGCCGAACACGTCCACAACGACAACGTTTCCGTTGTTGCTCAGGTCGATGATCGGCGGCGCGCCGACGGGGACTGGTTCGTGTGTATGAAGAACGAGGTTGATGTCAACGCCGCGGAACGCCCGCTGGGCGTCCGTCGCGGAGTAGGTCACCTTCGCGTAAGGCAGGGGCTCGGGCGGCGGCGACGGCATAACGTATTGGTGGAACTCGGGCCGCGCGAATGCGAACACGCCGGCCGTCGCGAAAAGCGCGACCGCGACAACCCCAATAGCAGCAACGTGCCCGTGAACCCACCGCATCTGTCAGACGTCATCGGTGCGCGAAGCTGCGCGTGTGATCACCAGCAAGGGTGATCCGCGTCAGCCTGGCCTGGAATCGCCGAGGGTGATGCAGCCGCGGAGCCCCTCCTTACTCCCCAAATGCAAGCCGGAACCTGAGATAGAACGCCGTAAACACAACGACGATGCCGACATTTGCTATCAGTCGCTGCCAGAACTCGTGTCTGAAGAAGAGGACATCCACGCCCACCACAACGGCTACCAGAGTGAGCACGTAAAGCGCGATGGCGGCCCGTTTACCCACCGTTTCCATCCTATGTGTCGGGAAAGGATCTGACCGTGAAAGCTGAGAACGACGATGAAGACTGAGGACTTGTCTCCAGACGAGATGCAGATGGCCTTGAAGGCGTTCCGGGAGTGGTCGAAGCAGGTCGTGATCGCGCTGGGCGACATCCCGACATTCGAGTACGACTACGACGGCGTCCCGGCCAAGATCGAGGACTTGCGGAAGCGTGCCGAAGCAACAACGGGAGCCGCAAAGACTCCGGACTAACGGGTGCCGGGCGAGAGAACGCCTGAATTGGCGAGTGATCGCGACGGCACCGTGAGCCGACTACGCCGAGTTTGTTCGGCTACGGGGCGTCCGGGGTGATAAGACGTTCACTGCTCCGCGACCTATGGACGGTCTCAGAGAGCTCCTCAACGGAGAGTGTCAGCCGCGAAAGCTTCGCCGCGTGGATCAAGACATACGCAAAGAACATCACGACGATCACGAGGTAAACAGCGGCGACGTACTTCTCGGCGGTTGCCTTCGGACCCGACCTCGCTCCCCTGCGCGAGTGTTGCGGAAGACACTCAGAGCGGAGCTACTCACGGAGGTCGGCCATCCAAGTTTGGCCTTCTGTCATTTGTCCTCGGTGAGAGAATGCTTGGGTGCCCAGCCAGCTCAAAGGTCTGGTCTTTCTACTGGTCGGGCTTGCCGTCGTTGCGGCACCCATCGTCGCTTATTTCGCCTTGACGGGGAAGGACACCTCGCCGCTGTTCTCGGATTTGCGTGGGCCGAGAACGGCGACGGGAGATCTGATCATCAACCCTGCGCGTGGCACGTTCGCAGGCCTTCGGCTCGGCATGCCGTTTGCCGCGGCACAGCAGCGACTTCCCGCACACCGACGATGCGCCTCGTTGCCTCCGTGGAACCTCAGTTACTGCGACGGGACCGGCCTTACGGTGACGATCGCCACGGGCTGCGGACTCATGGCGTTTGTAGCAACGCGATGCCCCGATGGACGCAAGGCTGGTCCACTCGCCGGGATCGAGATCGGGGCGTCAACGGGATACGAGTTCCCCAACATGCGCTACGCCATCCGGGCCTCGGTTCCGGGCAGCCAACAGGCGGTGACCACAGGGGGCGTGCGACTCGGTACCTCACTGAGGCGCCTGCGGCGTATATATGTGCTCACTAACGGAACCCCTTTCGGCGCAGGCCTGTGCGACGGATTCGGAACCGTGTATACAGCCGTCGTAGGCAGCAACACCGCCGTGTTCAACATCCAGGGCGGCGTCGTCACGATGATGAGCATTTTCCCCGGCCGCGAGCCTCGTCTCTGCACACGGCCCTAGGGTCGATGCCAAAGTGCAAGCGCGCTCGGTTCATCTCTGGCATAAGGCCGCCCGGCTGC